>NZ_JALIHH010000139.1:0-12624 GCF_022869435.1 Aeromonas sp. LsrichE-8G | reverse complement strand
TTGGTTGAAGAAGTTTCGCCGGTTTTCAACGAGATATGAAAAGCTAGCCAAGAGTTTTGCAGCCTTTATCAAACTGGCTTTCTGCCTTCGCTACTTGCGCGAGTTATGTGTGGACAGAAAACCAGCATTTTGAGAACACAGCCTAGGGGGCCACCCGGGTAAAGTCGATGGCGGGGCAGCTGGGCGCCACGCCCTTGGTGAGCGTCAGGGGCTGGGCACGATAGCTGAGCCGGTAGCGGCCCGGTTGGGACAGATCGTAGGCCTGCGCCAGGTCCGCATCGGCCTGGCTCTGCTCCCCCGCCCCCAGGTGCAGGAAGTCGCCGTCCCCGGGGGTACCTCGCTTGGCAAGCGGCCCTCGATAGTCCAGCGGCTGCCCATCGCGGGTCAGGTCGATGGCATCGGCAAACCACCCCTCGAAGGGGGTGAACCAGGTCAATACCTCGAGGGGCGTCTCCCCCCGGTTGGTCAGGGTCATCACCAGGGGCAGGGGTTCGTTCACCCCGCTCTCAGCGCTGACCGACAGCTCGCACTGCAAGGGCGCCAGTGCCAGGGTGGTGAGCAAGAGTGTCATCATGGTGCCTCCGTCAAAAAAGGGGCCATCCGGCCCCTGTTTGCAACTCAATTTTCGCTCGGGGTATTCTCGGCGAAATATTCGTGGTTGTCGGCGTTGTTCAGGGCCTTCTGGGGATCCGTGCTCGCCAGATTGCGCGCATTGGCCTGACCGTATCCCAGATCGTCGGTGCCCGCCACCACGTTGAAGTGGCTCAGCTCGTGGACAATGGTGCCGGCGCGGGAATCGGTCCCGGTGACCGGCGCAGTCCAGAAGCTCTTGCACAGATAGACCTTGTAGGGCTGGTCCGGATAGACATAGGCAAAGTAACTCTGCTTGCAACCGCAGTCGAAGGTGAGCGGCTTGTTGTCGATGGCATCCTTGATCTTGCTGAAGTTGGTCTCGGCCTGGTTCCAGCGGGTGGCGTCATAGGCGCCAAACCAGCTGCGGTAGCGCTGCCCATTCGGCTTGTCCACCGCGAGGTAGCTGCTGGAGTTGTTGGCGATGCCACTCGCGGCATCGAGCGCCGCCAGGATGTCGCTCTTCTGGGTGTTGGTGCAACGGCCGCTGAAGCTGACCGAGGCGCTCACCGCCTGGGGCTCGGCCACCGCCGCCTTGGCCAGCACCCGCTCGTCGCTCACCCCGTCCACCCAGAGGGTCACGGCATTGGACTCGCTCGCCTGGGCCTGTTTGGCCTTGGCCGCTTTCCCCTCCTGTGCCACGGTCGGCAGCAGATAACGGATGCTGTACTGGCCCTGGGCACTCATGTCGTAGAGACCGGAGACCTCCGCCTGCACTGTCAGGCTCTGGCCCGCCTTGAGCAGTTGGTAGTCCTTGTCACTCGGGGCGGCCCGCTTGATCAGGGCCCCTTCGTAATCCACCGGCTGGCCGTCACGCTCCACCTGGAACAGGGGAGCATCCTCGCTGCCCGGCAGTTGCCATTTGAGCAGACGAACCGGCTTCTCCCCGGTGTTGGTCAGGGTCAGGTTGACGCGCACATCGTCTGTGCTGCCCTCCACCAGGGTGAGCCGGGCATCGAGTCCGGCGGCGCAGAGCGGGGACGCCAGCACGCCGGCCAGCAACAGGGCAATTGGAGTCGCTTTCATCATGTTTCCTCATTCATTGAGTGTCGCCTTGTCAGGCGGCCTGCTTCCTTTAAGGCCCTCTTTGGGGCCCATCCACCCTAGAGCAGAAGCACCACCCCACCATCCCTCCATATGGGGGACGCCCCCCATCAGAGGGGGAGCCTCTTGGCTGCGACAAAGATTGCCCGCCCGGCCCTGGGCGTGCAGGCAACCCCGTGTGGCGTATTTGCCATAAAAAAACCCGGCGCAGGGCCGGGTGACGGGATGAGAAGGTGGGGTCAGGAGGCCAGCAGCGCCAGGGCCGGCTGCGCGTTGCCCGGCATCAGCCGATAGGCCTTGTGGTGCTTGACCAGGGTGGTTTTCTTGTTGCCCTGGCTCAGCAGCAGGCCCCGGGCAAATGCCGCCTCGGCCAGTACCTGCTCGTCCCCGCGCACATAGAGGGTGAGGGGCTTGACCAGCTCACCTCCCTCGATATGGCCCTGATACTCGCTGGCCGAGATGATCAGACTGGATTGCCCCTGGCTCAGCAGCCGCTGCCGGGTGTGCAGTTCGCTGTCGGTGAACACCAGCCAGCCCGCCCCCTCCAGCGCCAAAAGCAGATCGGCCAGGCGCGCCCCCAGCTGTACCGGCTCATACATGGCACGCTCATACTGGCGCTGCACCCGCTCAAGCAGCCCCTTGAGATCGGCCCCCGCCCCCAGCGTCCGCCCCAGTTGCACCCAGGCCTTGAGATCCTCCATCACCAGCCGGGAGAAGCGTTTCTCCTTGAGAGAATCCGCCATCCAGGTACAGAGAAAGTGGCTCTCCTGGGCGGGGGTGCGTTTGCCCGTCTTCTGGGCAGCGGTGCGCTCCAGCTCCGCCAGGCTCTGGCGGGCCATCTCGAGCAGGGCCTGATTGTAAGCAGGAAGGGTCATCTCGGATCCTCTGAAACGGGGCGGCCAGGGGCCGCGTCATCGACAGCACAAAGGCGCCAGTGGCGCCTTTGGAGAGTAAACGCCCCTCCCCGACCGGGAGGGTGCGACGTTGCCTTATTTCGGCTGACGGGGCTTCTTGGCCGCCGCCAGACGCTTGAGGCGCTGACCTTGCAGTTTCGCCTCAGCCATGGCCTGGGCGGCGGCATTGTCTTCACGCTGCGGGCGCTTGCCGAAGCGGCGGCGCTCCTGCAACTGCTTGATGAGGTCGTCACGGCTGCTCACCTCGTAACCCGGCACCATGATGCGGCGGATCTTCTGGCCGATGAGGGCCTCGATCTCCAGCAGGGTGCGCTCCTCCTCGCGACTGACGAAGGAGATGGCCATGCCGCTCTTGCCAGCGCGACCGGTTCGGCCGATACGGTGCACGTAATCTTCCGCGAGGAACGGCAGATCATAGTTGACCACGTATTCCAGGCTCGGAATGTCCAGGCCGCGGGCGGCCACCTCGGTGGCCACCAGCACCCGCAGCTTGCCTTCGGTGAATTCACGCAAGGCACGGCGACGGCTCCCCTGGGCCTTGTCACCGTGCACCACGGCAGACTTGATGCCGTCGAGGTTGAGCTCCTCCACCAGTTCATCGCAGCTCTCGCGGGTGCTGGCAAACACCAGCACCTGCTGCCAGTTCTGCTTGCCGATAAGCTCGGAGAGCAGCTCGCGTTTGCGCTTCTGTTCCACCGGATAAACGGTGTGGCTCACGGTGTCGGCAGTAGAGTTCTGCTTGTCGACGGCCACCACCTGGGGTTTGTCCAGCATGAGGTTGGCCAGCTTTTTTACCGCCTCGGAGAAGGTGGCGGAGAAGAGCAGGTTCTGGCGGGTCTTGTTGACCGCCTGCAGGATCTGCTGCACATCGGCGCTAAAGCCCATGTCGAGGATGCGATCCGCCTCGTCCAGCACCAGAGTCTCGACCCCGGAGAGGCTCAGGTTGCAGGCGGTGAGGTGCTCGAGCAGACGGCCAGGGGTGGCCACTATGATGTGTGCGCCCGCTTTGAGCTTCTTGGCCTGCACATCCTGTTTGCCGCCACCCACGATGGTGAGGGTAGTAATATCAAGATACTTGGCGAAATCGTTGATATTGCTCGCCACCTGGGCCGCCAGCTCGCGGGTCGGGGTCAGGATCAGCACGCGGGCATTGGAAGGCTGCACCGGCGCCGGGTTGTCTACCAGGCGTTGCAGGATGGGCAACGCAAAGGCGGCTGTCTTGCCGGTACCGGTCTGGGCACTGGCCAGCACATCGCGGCCACGGCGAATGGCCGGGATGGCCTGGCTCTGCACAGGGGTCATCTCCTGATAACCGCAATCTGAGATGGCGCGCAAAATCTCGGGGGCAAAATCGAACGATTCAAATCTCATGTTGGGTTCCTGTGTTCCAGCGGAGCTGTAGTTGGCGTGGGTGGCCTGGGCCGGCGTGTGGCCTGGCATCGGCGAGGCGTGGAGCCAAGGACGGCTGGGTCTGACATCAGATCAGAAGATGAGCCGGAAAATGGCGGGCGCGAAGTGTAACAGATAGGCGACAGGAATGCCGCCTCAAATGGCCTGTATTTTTCCGGGGGCTGCGCCCGCCAGACGCGGCAGCAGGCGCAGCCCGGGCAGTGAGATCAGCGCACCCGCTTGCTCGGACGCTTGAGCAGCCGCATGCCGATGGCCGCCACCGCGATGACGAACAGCCCGAAAGAGGTGACAAGCAGGCACTTGGTCAGCAGCTCCTGATGATGGGCAAAGACCGGGGTCGCCATCACCATCTTGCCGGCCATGCTCAGCACCAGGGACCAGAGGAAGGCGCTGGCAAAACTCGCCACGGCCACCCGCAGCAGGTGCAGGCGGGAGACTCCCATCAACATGGGAGTCAACACTCTCACGAAGGGGATGAAACGGGAGACGAACATGGCCCAGAAGCCGTAACGATCCAGCAGTCGGGAGGCCCTGGGCAGGCTCCCTTCCGGGATCATTCGCTCCACATGGCCCATGAAACGGGTGCCATGCAGTGCCTGCCCCTGCCAGTAGGCGAGCACGCTCCCTATCCCGGCTGCGAGCGGCAGATAGAGCAAGGTCACCTCGGGCCCCAGCACCCCCATGCCCACCAGACCGCCCGCCAGCAGCACCAGGCTGTCACCGGGCAGGGGCAGAAAGACGAAGCTCGATTCAAGGAAGAGGATCACCACCAGACAGGTGACGAGCAGACCGATTGCCTGCATTTGTATAAGCTGATCAAAATCCTGATGCCATATGGCAAGCAGCATGTCCTGCATCTGGTGTGACTCCCATCAACGTAATGCGCATTCGTCATGATGACCCGAAGGCCCCGTCTGGTAATCCATCCCTGCTACCACCCCAATGTTCGTATGGGAGGCCTCTTATACACCCGGGGAACTGAACAATAAATTAATGTCTGTGATTTCTGCCCAGCGGTTCACCCTTCTCGCGGCCCAATGCGCACGCCCAAAACAGGACGGGCCAGCCCTTGCCAGGCTGCCAAGCCAGATGAAACCCGTTACAGTGTGAACATGCCCCGATGGACGGGGTACTCATGGAGCCAGGTATGGCAAGACAGCTCTCTTCTCACACACTTTCCTTGCTGGCGGTTATTGCCGGCGTCTCTGCCGGTCTTGTGACAAAGGCCCGTGCCAGCGACGAGAGCCTGGTGCAACAGCGCGCCAACGCCGTCGTCTCCCTCATGAGCTACGCCGTGGTGCCGGATATCACCGCCAGCAACCTGAATATCGGCAGCGGCACCAACGACACCTCTGCCCTCACCATCACCCAGCTCGGGGGTGGCGCTACCCTGAGCGAGGATGTTCCCCTCTATCTGGAGGGCACCCTGGGCTACAGCCGCTACGATCCCCAGTTCGTGTTCACCGATGGCAACGAGACCCGCACCATTCCCACCAAATGGAACAGCCTGAGCGCCACCGGCGGCATCGGCTGGGATGTCGGCGTCCACCGGGATCGCTTTGGTGGCAATCTGGTGCTGCGGCCCATCGCCAATGTCACCCTGGGCACGGTGGCCAGCGACCTTCGCATCGGGGCCGCCCTGCTCGAGCACAGGAGCGGCAAGAATCTGGACTTCCTCGACGGCGGCACCCTCAATGTCTACGGCCTCGGCGGCTCATTGATGCTGGACTATGAACTCTTCTCCGCCGCCCAGGACATCGATGCCGAACTGCGCTACTCCTACCAGCATCTGCAAAGCTTCACCGGCACCGCCGAGAGCGTCAGCGGTCAGGCCGATGCGGAAAACCTCGGGCTTTACCTGCGCCGCCGCGCCCCCCTGTGGGACTGGACCCTGCTGGACAGGCCCCTTCGCTACGTGCTGGAAGGAGCCAGAACCGAATACCTGGGGCAGCAACGGGGGCTGCACGGTTTCAACAGCCTCAACTCCCTGGGACTTGGCCTCGAACTCGACAGCAGCAAGTACGACATCTTCATCACCCGCACCCGGCTGGTGGCCCGCTATATGTTCAGCAACAGTACCAGCGGCTACTCCATCGGACTGGCGATGAGTTTTTAGCGCAGCAAGGCGACATGAACCGTCCCCATCACCAAATCTCTGACTGAACGCACATTTGACTCCATTGCCGCTATGAGGTCCCACCTGTATCTCCTAGCATGGGGATACGGACGGTGGGTGAAGACGTGAAGCAGAACCACGCCGGGGATTGTGGTCAGGCTGACTGCCTACTGTTGAGCAGAGAACACATGACATTTCCAGGGACAGGGAGCTTGTTATGGCCAAATTTCTGAATACCAGCGCAACCAACTATTTCCTCGAAGAGCTGATAAAGGATGCCAAGGAGCGGTTAATCCTGATCAGCCCCTTTCTCAAACTCAATGACAGGATCAAGGAGCTGCTGACCGACAAGAACCGGCTCAAGATCGATGTGCGGATCGTCTATGGCAAGAGCGAACTCCAACCGGAAGAGATCAGCTGGCTCAAGGAGCTCACCTATATCCGCACCAGCTTTTGCAAAAATCTCCATGCCAAGTGCTACCTCAATGAGGAGATGTGCATTGTCACCAGCCTGAACCTCTACGAATTCAGCCAGGTGAACAACAACGAGATGGGGGTGTTGATCCGGCGGGCGGATGACAGTGAGCTGTACCGCGATGCCTACGATGAAGCTCAGCGCATTATTCGGGTGAGCGAGGAGGTGCGCATCACGTTGGAGCGCGTCGCAAGCGACAGTGACCCGCAGGACAACGTGGCCGCCCATGCAGGTACAGCACCGGTTTGTCCAAAATGCGGCACAACCATGGTACTGAGGACCAGCAAACGGGGAGATACCAAGGGTAACAGCTTCTGGGGCTGCCCCGAATACCCCAAGTGTCGCAGCATCATCCCCATCGAGACCCATCCCTGACCGGGATCTGTGAAGGCTAAATCACATGGATATCACTGCTGCCATAGCGCCGCTGCTGACTCAGCTCTGGTTTCTCCTGCCACTGCTGTTGATTGCCACCCTGCTCAAAACGGCCTGGTTCAAAGGGATGGTCGGGGAGTGGTTTATCAATCTCTGTATTCGGCTATTTCTCGACAAGCGGGAATATCGCCTGCTCAAGGACGTGACCCTGCCCACCCCCCAGGGCAGCACTCAGATCGATCACGTGATCGTCTCTCGCTTCGGGCTATTCGTGATTGAGACCAAGAACATGAAGGGCTGGATATTCGGCAACCCGACCCAGAAAAGCTGGACCCAGCAGATCTATCGCCGCAAGCACAGCTTCCAGAACCCGCTGCATCAGAACCACCTGCACATGATGACCCTCAAATCCCTGCTGGGGCTCTCAGACAACCAGCTTCACTCCGTCATCTTCTTTATCGGCGGCTGCACCTTCAAGACCCCTATGCCGCAGAACGTGATGAACCGCGGGCTCATTCGCTACGTCAAGGGTATAACCACGCCGGTATTGGCCGAGAGCGAGGTCGCTCACGTTGTCGACACCATTCAACAAGGGCGACTTGCCGCCAACTGGCAGACTCACAGACAGCATGTCACCCAGCTCAAGACTCGTCATGCCGACCCATCCGCCAACCATGTTTCCACCCGCGAACCTGTCAGG
This sequence comes from Aeromonas sp. LsrichE-8G, assembly GCF_022869435.1. Taxonomy (NCBI): domain Bacteria; kingdom Pseudomonadati; phylum Pseudomonadota; class Gammaproteobacteria; order Aeromonadales; family Aeromonadaceae; genus Aeromonas; species Aeromonas sp. LsrichE-8G. The sequence goes on along the minus strand of NZ_JALIHH010000139.1, from coordinate 4,960 downwards.
CAATCAGTTGCAAACCCACCCTCACAGAGCGTATCGCCACCGGACAATCCACCCCCGATCTGCCCCAGATGTGGCAGCACCATGGTATTGCGCACTGCCGGTCGAGGTGACAACAAGGGAAAACCGTTCTGGGGATGCCATGAATTCCCCACATGCAGGGGGACCAGAGCGCTGATGAAGTAGATGGGAAGGCTGAACGACGGAGGCATAAAACAAAGGCGGCCAATTGGCCGCCTTTGTTATTTCAGCAAATCAGCGGATCGTTGCCATCTTCTGCACGCAGCGCTGCTCGCGCTCATCCACCCGCTTGGCAAACCAGGCGGTGGTGAGGTTGCGGGTGATCTTGGGGCTCTTTAGCTGGATGCCGGGCAAGATGGCGCGGGGTTGCCGTGTCCCGGCCTGTTTGTCGGCCAGGGCGAAGACCCTGTGGTAGAGATCGCTTTTGGCAAAGTCGCTGCTGTCCCCGAGCTTCAGGCTCTGGTGAATGGCCTGCTTGCTCATGTTGACGCGGCTGGCGATGCTGTGCACTGCGAGCTCGGTCTTGCCGGGCAAATCCGAGTCGTAGCGGATGAGATCCCCGTCCAGGGCCAGGGGCTTGCCACTCACCCGGCTTACCGCCGCCTGGAAGGCCGCATTGCGGCTCGCGTACCAGCCCGCATTGAAGTCGGCGAAGCGATAGAGGGTATCCGGGTAGTCGGCGGGATAGCCGAAGATGTGTTTGGTGCCAAACCAGATGCCGCCCCGACGAGTGAACACCTCGTGGCGAACGGACTCCTTCACGGGATAGGGGTAGCCACGGGCGTTGGCTTCGGCAAAGGCGACGCTCACCTGCATGGGGCCGCCGGTGCGCACCGGGTTGAGGTTGCCAAAGAGCTGCTTGCCCATGGGGACGCTGCCTATCATGTCTTCGAAGATCTCGCTCATCTCCCGCTCGGTGCGAAGTTTGTCGATGCGCTCGGCATAGCTCTTGCCGGTGGGGGATTGGATGGAGAGGGCCGTGCGCACCATGAACTCGGGGATGAGCAGCTTGCTGGCCCGGGCATTGATCTCCTTCCAGGCAATCTTGTTGAGGTTGGGCACCACGGGGTCCGCCTGATAGGTCGCCTCCTGCTCCGCCACCGCCAGCACGCTGCAGACGTTGTGATCGCTCACCGTCAGCCCCTGGGTGGTGAGCGCCGTCACCACGTCATTGGCCCAGCCCGGCTTGTCCACCACGTTGCGCGGAAGGAAGCGCACGATACGGCTCTTCATGTCGGCCGGTTTTTGCGGCAGCATCGCCTTGGGAATGGGGCGCCCCGCCGGCGTCGCCGGGCTGGTCGGGGCGGGAGGCTCGCTGGCACAACCCGACAGCAGGGCAAGGGTAAGCAGTGACAACCAGCGCCAATGGGCATGAAACAAGGAGTGAGAGGGGATCATGAAGGCTTCCTGAAGAGCGGGACCTGCCCCTCATCACGAATGAGAGGGCTCGAATGCATGGAGGCGGACATTGTAGGGAACAAGTCTGACAAGATGAAGGCGGATGAACCGGCTGGCCCGCTGGCTGCGGCATTCCCTGGCGTCATCACGCCAGCTCCACCCGGTTGCGTCCCAGGTGCTTGGCCTGATAGAGGGCGAGATCGGTGCGCTGGAGCAGGGCATCCACCCCCTCCCCGCTCTGGCTGATACCCAGGGCAAGGCTCACGGTGAATCTTACCCCGTCACCTGAGACCAGCTCTTCGGTCGCGCACCTTATCTGCTCCGCCAGCGCACGGGCCTTGTCGCCCGTCATGCCGGGCAGCCAGATGGCAAACTCCTCTCCCCCAAGGCGTGCCACCACCCCATCCAATGGGCAGAGCTGGCGCAGCAGGGTGCTGAATTCACGAAGTACATTGTCGCCGATGGCGTGGCCATAGCGATCGTTGATCAGCTTGAAGTGATCGAGATCCAGCAGCAGGAACGGCGTCCCCTCCTCTCCGTGAGCCTCCAGCACGGCGCGAAACGCCCGGCGATTGGAGAGCCCGGTCAGCTCGTCTGACATGGCGAGGGAGGAGAGCCGCATCTGGGTGCCATACATCTGCTGCACCATCAGCAGCACACCCCAGGCCGAGGCCAGCATGCCGATCGTGCGCAGGCTATCTTCCACCGTGGAGAGCCACCAGGGCTGGAAATAGGCCTCATCCATCAGATCGATGACGCCGGAGACGAGCCAGAGGGTCAGCCCGCCGGTGAGGGAGAGATAGGTTCTCAAGGTGATCTGGGCACACTGCACCACCCAGAACATGAACAGCAGGGTCAGCACGTTGAGCGCTTCGGCCAGAGCCCCGACGGTATAGAGGTTGTGCTCCGCCAGGGGATCAAAGCTGACCCCGGCCAGGATCCCCGTCAGCAGCAGCAGACAGGGCAGGCTCACCAGCGCGAGACGACGGCAGGGAGGAAGCGAGAAGAACCGGGCGGGGTGAACGGATAACCTGAGGGGAGTCTTCATCATGTTTTGGGCTCCAAGCGCGCATGTCTTCTATCCCGAATGGCAGCCATTGGCTGCCATCGCCAGCGAACCCCGACGGCATTCCTGGTGGCAAATCACTGATATTGTGGGCCGATTTTTCCATAAAAAACAATTCCCTCACCATATGGGTCAGGGGATTGTTGCAACAGGGACGGCGCGATCTGCCGTGACATCGGGGTGGGTGGCCCTTCCCTGCTCGCCCTCACGGCAAGCGGGCAGTGCCGCCTCAGGCGCTCTGGCGCAGGGCCTGATGCTGGGCGGCGCCGTTGATCACCGCCTGCAGGGAGGCGTTGACCACGTCGCGACCGACGGCGACGCCACACATCCGGGTGCCCTCGACGCTCAGCAGCACATAGGCGGCGGCGCGGGATTCGGTGCCGGCGGTGAGCGCATGCTCGGAGTAATCCAGCACATCGATGTGCATGCCGGTCTGACGCTGCCAGCCGTTGACCAGGGCGGTGATGGCTCCCTCCCCTTCACCGCACAGTTGCAGGGTGCCGTGGGGGGTCTGCAACTCCAGGCGCAGGCTCTCCTGACTGTCATGACCGAGCTGGAACCGCCCGATGCGATAGCCGTGGGCAGGCTCGAGATAGTGCTGCTCGAACAGGGTGCGGATCTGCTCCGGGCTGATTTCGCTGCTGCTCGCCTCAGCCTCGGCCTGCACCCGGCGGCTGAAGTCGATTTGCAGCCAGCGCGGCAGTTGCAGACCGAGGTCACGTTCCAGCAGATAGGTCACCCCTCCCTTGCCGGACTGGCTGTTGATGCGGATCACCGCCTCGTAGCTGCGACCAAGATCGGCAGGGTCGATGGGCAGGTAAGCCACGTCCCAGTAGTGATCCGGTTTTTCTGCCGCGAGAGACTTGCGGATGGCGTCCTGGTGGCTGCCGGAAAACGCCGTGTAGACCAGCTCGCCGGCATAGGGGTGGCGCGGGTGCAGGGCAATCTGGGTGCAGGCCCCCACGGTGGCGACGATGGCATCCATGTCAGACAGGTCCAGCTCGGGGTCAATCCCCTGGCTGTAGAGGTTCATGGCCATGGTGACGATGTCCATGTTGCCGGTGCGCTCCCCGTTGCCGAGCAGGGTGCCCTCGATGCGATCCGCCCCCGCCAGCACCGCCAGCTCGGCGGCGGCCACCCCGCAGCCTCTGTCGTTGTGGGTGTGGATGGAGATGCTCACCTCGGGTCGCGCCTTGAGGTGTCGGCAGAACCACTCCACCTGATCCGCAAACACGTTGGGGGTGCTCACCTCCACCGTGGCGGGGAGGTTCAGGATCATGGGACGGGCAGCGGCACGCCACTCGTCGATGACGGCGTCACACACCTCGACGGCGAACTCCACCTCGGTGCTGCTGAAGCTCTCCGGAGAATACTGGAAACTCCACTCGGTGTCCGGATTGCGGGCCGCATACTCCCGCACCCAGCGCGCCCCCTGCACGGCGATGGCCTTGACCCCGTCCTTGCCTGAGTTGAACACATAGTTGCGCTGGGTCGGGTTGACCGAGTTGTAGACGTGAACGATGGCCCGCTTCGCCCCCTTGAGGGCCTCGAAGGTGCGGGCGATCAGATCTTCGCGCGCCTGCACCAGCACCTGGATGGTGACGTCATCGGGGATGAGGTTGCGCTCGATGAGTTCGCGCACAAAATCGAAGTCGGGCTGGGAGGCCGCCGGGAAGCCCACCTCGATGTGCTTGAAACCGATGTGGGTCATCAGCGCCCACATTTGCAGCTTCTGGGCCACCGTCATGGGCTCGACCAGCGCCTGGTTGCCATCGCGCAGGTCCACGGCGCACCAGAGCGGTGCCCGCTCCAGTACCCGGTTGGGCCACTGGCGATCCGCCAGGTTGATCACGGGGGCACGGCGGTATTTGCGATGATCGAAGCTCATATTCAGATTCCCTTGACGGATGGGCGAGGCGCCGGACGACCGGGCCGACAGGCGGGTGGGGCAAGGAGGGGAAGCGGGTTGGTGCGGTAACACCGTCCCTGACGAGTCGCGCGGCGGTAACCCCGCGACCGGTTTTCCTGCGGCCCCCGTCGGTCACCGGGGCCGGCCACGGCAGCCGGATCGGGCTGCGGGCGCTGATCCTCTCGCACGCCACCTTTCGGTGTGTCGGCGCAGACGACCTTGTTTGTATGAGCACCCAGTATAGGGAGGTCGTGGGGGCGAGAGATTGCGAAGATTGCACCATTTCATGTCAATTAAGCAATATGGATGCAGTGAATACCCAATAACGGGGTGAATATCACCACCCATGATGGATTATTCGCCATCTCACCCATCTTCCTTGCTGGCGCCCCCCCGGAAGTGGCAGGGCGCAGGCAATAAAAAAGGTTCTTCGCGGGATCCTGGGAAAGTGGAAGTTGACAGACAGGGTGCTGGTAAACTGGTTGTCGCCAAACACACCACCACCATCACCCTGCTGTCGCCGTGCATCATATTGATATTGCCTCCTTCTGGCCAGGTTATACCGTCAT
>NZ_JALIHH010000138.1:0-1650 GCF_022869435.1 Aeromonas sp. LsrichE-8G | reverse complement strand
GGTCACGCTCTTACTTTGCGGGCTCTTGCGGCGGAGCACCGTTGGAGGTGATCAAGCAATACATTCAAAACCAGCGGGGCTGACGCCCCGGCGAAATTCCCCTCCCACCTACGTCGGAGGGAGTCCCCTTTCGCATTTAAGATGGGACCACAGGCACCGCTTTTCATCACTGGCCCCTCCACGATTTCGACCCCCTGGCTCGCCAGCTGGGCCATCACCTGATCCAGGGGCCAGCGGGTGATGAGGCAGAGATCCCCCGACCCCACCTGCGCCCGGTTGCGCGCCTCCTCCCCCAGCAACTGCAAATTGATCTTCTGGTTGCCAAAACGCAGCGCCCGGCGGCCTGCCCCGAAGGTGATGGGCTCCATCTTGAAGGCGCCGCTGTAAAACGCCACCGCCCGCTCAATGTCGCTGACCGTCAATACCAGATGGTCGATATGGCTGATCATGGTCTCTCCCTGTCATGGTGATTGCCGCACCATCATACCCACCCGCCTCAATAGAAACTGTGGCATGGTGCACAGGGGGGCTAACCACTTATTTTGACTAGGGAAATACCTTAACGCACGGCAGCACACGCCTTGTCACGCTGGGCCAGCAGGGTTTCGTCATCACTGCCCATGGCCGCCAGAATGGCCTGATTACAGGCCCGCTCCGCGAGCTTACCCGGGCTCTGCTGGGCGTCGGCGATCTCCGCAATCATGGGGCGATAACCGACAGCCGCTGAGCAGTACATGGTGCGGTACTTGGGAAGCTGCCAACTGCTGTCGTCTTGCCGTGTCAGGTCATCGCACAGTTTGCCAAACAGTGCCTGCGCCTTGACCGTGCACTGACTGAAGCGCCGCATATCTTGCTCGTAGGGACGGCAGACACTTTGCTGTTTTATCTGCCAGAGCTGGAAAGAGAAGGGAACCTGCTCTCCCTCATAGGGCACTACCAGCGTTTTTAGCTCGGTGCCATAGATATCCGTCACCTGTTGCTGCACCAGATTGAGATAAGCCGAAAAAAGATAAGATATTGGATCCATCACCACCTCCCTGTGGTTCGCCTTCTCTATCTTCGCCGCCCATGGCTAGATAGATCTTCAAATGGGCAAAATTAGATAACAGCTTACTGATTTAGCTAAAAAAAATGATACCCTGCCTACTCCCCTTATGCACAAGATTCAAGGTCAGTCACCATGCAGCAATGTGGTATTTATGAACAACTCATCACACAACTGTTGGCATCAAGACTAGATCGATCGCATTTCTACATCGGGGAACGACAACTGGAGTCTGCGGAGGCCGCAGTCTGGTTATCACGATTCCTAACTCGTGTGTTGGAATATGCAGTAGGCTCGGTCACTGGCGATGACCCATTACAACGGCAGATTGAGCTGGCTAACCAGTTATTGCTTTGGCTAAAAGATCGCATACAAGACCCAGACTTTATTGGCGAGAACCTTATCGACAGTCAGGGAAAAATACTGACCGCGCTCTACCAGTTAGATAACCCCATCTCTCAGGGTGAGAGCGTGAACATTTTGTTAAATTTCACCCAGTTTTTTGAGACCCGCATTGAGTACCGTTTCCAGATATTCACTGCTCATTCCTGCGATTTTTTGCTTCCGTCTTACGCTCGCCTTGCGTGAAGTCTCGGCCCTGAGCA
>NZ_JALIHH010000137.1:0-7868 GCF_022869435.1 Aeromonas sp. LsrichE-8G | reverse complement strand
CACTTGGCGCGGTTCACGGGTAGGGCGCCCGATCAGGCTTCGAGAAGGAAACTGGGGCTCGATAAGCCCCCATTGTGCATCAGTCAGCTGATAACGGCGGGACACGGAATGGATCTTAAGCTGTTGAGAAGATGTGAGATTATATCTTCATCACTTTAAGAACACAGCCTAGAGCGCAGCACCAAAGCCAGGCATAAAAAAACAGCCCCGCAGGAGCGGGGCTGTTTGCATGACAGCGTGGTTGCGACGGCAGATCACACGGCCAGGTAGTCCATGATCCCTTCGGCCGCCTTGCGACCCTCGTAAATGGCGGTTACCACCAGATCCGAGCCGCGCACCGCGTCACCACCGGCGAACACCTTGGGGTTGCTGGTCTGGAAGGCGTACTCGGCCTTCTCGGGCGCCTTGATGCGATCCCGGCCGTCGAGCTCGACGCCGTGCTCTGCCATCCAGGGCTGGGGGTTGGGCTGGAAGCCGAACGCCATCACCACCGCATCGGCGGGCAGCACCTGCTCGGAGCCTTCAATGACCACAGGATTGCGGCGGCCATTGGCATCGGGGGCGCCGAGCTCTGTGCTCACCACCTTGATGCCGCAGGTGCGGCCGTGGGCGTCCAGTTCGACCCCGACAGGTTGCAGGTTGAACATGAATTCCACCCCTTCCTCCTGGGCGTTTTTCACCTCCCGCTTGGAGCCCGGCATGTTCTCGGCATCCCGGCGGTAGGCGCAGATCACCCGATCGGCCCCCTGGCGGATGGCGGTGCGCACGCAGTCCATGGCGGTGTCGCCGCCCCCCAGCACCACTACCTGCTTGCCGGCGAAGTCGATGTAATCGGCTTGCGCCTTCTCAAAGCCCAGCAGCCGGTTGGCGTTGGAGATGAGGTAGGGCAGGGCGTCGTAGACCCCCGGCGCCTCTTCGTTGGCAAAGCCGCCCTTCATGTACTTGTAGGTGCCGACCCCGAGGAAGACCGCATCGAACTCGCCGAGCAGATCGGCGAAGGTGACGTCACGACCCACTTCGGTCTCGAGACGAAACTCCACTCCCATCCCCTCGAAGATCTCGCGGCGGCGCTGCATCACCTCTTTCTCCAGCTTGAAGGAGGGGATACCGAAGGTGAGCAGACCACCTATCTCCGGGTACTTGTCGAACACCACAGGGGTGACGCCATTGCGTGCCAGCACGTCGGCACAGGCAAGGCCCGCTGGGCCCGCGCCAATGACGGCGACCCGCTTGTCGGTCTTGACCACCTTGGAGAGATCCGGGCGCCAACCCATCTCGAAGGCCTTGTCGGTGATGTACTTTTCGATGTTGCCGATGGTCACGGCGCCGAATCTGTCGTTGAGGGTGCAAGCACCCTCACACAGTCTGTCTTGCGGGCAAACGCGGCCACATACCTCCGGCAGGCTGTTGGTCTGGTGGGAGAGCTCCACCGCCTCCAGGATGCGTCCCTCGTTGGCCAGCTTCAGCCAGTTGGGGATGTAGTTGTGTACCGGGCACTTCCACTCGCAATAGGGGTTGCCGCAGTCGAGGCAGCGATCCGCCTGCATGCCGACCTGGGCCTGGTTGAAGGGCTCGTAGATCTCCACGAACTGGATCTTGCGGATCTTGAGCGGCTTCTTGGGCGGGTCGACCCGCTGGACATCGATAAACTGGAATACGTTCTGGCTCATAGGGTTCCCTCCTTATTGCGCCTGGATTCTGAGTTCTGCACTGGAACGGCTGGTGTGGCCAAGCAGCGATTTGACGTCGCTGGACTTGGGTTTGATCAGCCTGAACTTGGGCACATAGGAGTCGAAGTTGGCCAGGATCTCCTCGGCACGCGAGCTGCCTGTCTCGTTGAGGTGCGCCGTGATGATACCGCGCAGGTGCTCCTGGTGGATGGCCAGATCCGCCACCTCCAGCAGTTCGACCAGCTCGGGGTTGGTGCGCTTGGCAAAGTTGCCGCACTCGTCGAGCACGTAGGCAAAACCGCCAGTCATGCCCGCCGCGAAGTTGACACCGGTCTTGCCGAGCACGGTGACGATGCCGCCTGTCATGTATTCACAGCCGTTGTCGCCAATCCCCTCGACCACCGCCAAGGCCCCTGAGTTGCGCACCGCGAACCGCTCGCCGGCGGTCCCTGCGGCATAGAGCTTGCCGCCGGTGGCGCCATAGAGGCAGGTGTTGCCGATGATGGCCGCCTCGTGGGATTTGAACGCCACGCCGACGTGGGGTTTGATCACCAGCTTGCCGCCGGTCATCCCCTTGCCCACGTAGTCGTTGGCATCCCCGGTGAGGATCATCTCGAGGCCGCCGGCGTTCCAGACGCCGAAGCTCTGGCCGGCGGTGCCGTTGAAGTGCACCTTGACCGGATCGGCCGCCATGCCCTGGTTGCCGTGGCGTTTGACGATTTCGCCGGACAGACGCGCACCCACGGAGCGGTCGGTGTTGCGGATGTCGTAGCGGAACTCGCCGCCACTCATGTTTTCCACCGCACCCAGCAGGTCTTCCACCATCTTGAGGTTTAAGTGCCCCTTGTCGAAGGTGGGGTTGTGCTGCTGGCTGAACAGACTGGAGCCTGCCGGTGCAACCGGGGCCGCCAGGATGCCGGACAAGTCCAGCTTGGCCTGACGGGCGGTGAGGCCGGGCAGGGCTTCCAGCAGGTCGGTACGACCGATGAGGTCGGTGAGCTGGGTGACGCCAAGCTCGGCCATCAGCTCGCGCGTCTCCTCGGCGATGAACTTGAAGTAGTTCATCACCATCTCCGGCAGGCCGGTGAAGTGTTCGCGGCGCAGCTTCTCATCCTGGGTGGCGACGCCGGTGGCGCAGTTGTTCAGGTGGCAGATACGCAGGTATTTGCAACCGAGCGCCACCATGGGGCCGGTACCGAAGCCAAAGCTCTCGGCGCCGAGGATGGCCGCCTTGATGATGTCCAGACCGGTCTTGAGGCCGCCATCCACCTGCAGGCGCACCTTGTGGCGCAGGCCGTTGGCCACCAGCGCCTGTTGGGTTTCGGCCAGGCCCAGCTCCCAGGGGGAGCCGGCGTATTTGACCGAGGTGAGCGGGCTTGCGCCGGTGCCGCCGTCGTAGCCGGAGACGGTGATGAAGTCCGCATAGGCCTTGGCCACGCCACAGGCGATGGTGCCGACGCCAGGTTCGGACACCAGTTTCACCGACACCAGGCAGTTCGGGTTGATCTGCTTGATGTCGAAGATGAGCTGGGCCAGATCCTCGATGGAGTAGATGTCGTGGTGGGGCGGCGGGGAGATCAGGGTCACGCCGGGCACCGAGTAGCGCAGCTGGGCGATTTGCGCGGTGACCTTGTCTCCGGGCAGCTGGCCACCTTCACCGGGCTTGGCACCCTGGGCGACTTTTATCTGCACCACGTCCGCGTTCATCAGGTAGTGAGGGGTGACGCCAAAGCGACCGGAAGCTACCTGTTTGATGCGAGAGTTCTTCTCGGTACCAAAACGCTTGGGATCTTCACCGCCTTCGCCGGAGTTGCTCTGACCGCCGAGGCGGTTCATGGCGATGGCCAGGGCCTCGTGGGCTTCAGGGCCGAGGGCGCCGATGGACATGGCCGCGGAGTCGAAGCGGGGGAACAGCCTGGCGGCTGGCTCCACCTGATCCAGCGCAACCGGGGTGGTGCCCTGTTTGAGCGACAGCAGATCCCGCAGAGTGGCGACCGGGCGCTCGTTCACCAGACGGGCATACTCCTTGTAATCGGCGTAGTTGCCGGAGCGCACCGCCACTTGCAGGGTCTGCACCACGTCCGGGTTGTAGGTGTGGTACTCGCCACCGTGGACGAATTTCAAGAGGCCGCCCTGGGTCAGCGGCTTGCGGCCGAGCCAGGCCAGACGGGACAGATTGATCTGATCCTGCTGGATGTCGGCAAAGTCGGCACCCTGGATGCGGCTCGATACGCCGCGGAAGCAGAGTTCGACCACGGCCTTGGAGAGGCCGACGGCTTCGAACAGCTGGGAGCAGCGGTAGCTTGCCACCGTGCTGATGCCCATCTTGGACATCACCTTGTAGAGGCCCTTGTTGATGCCGTTGCGGTAGTTGAGCATGGCCTGGCGCAGGCTCATCTTGAGCACGCCCTCTTCTACCTGCTTGGCGAGGGTCTCGTAGGCGAGATAGGGGTAGATGGCGGTAGCGCCAAAGCCCAGCAGCACGGCGAAGTGGTGCGGGTCGCGCACGCTCGCGGTCTCCACCAGGATATTGGCGTCGCAGCGCAGGTTGTTGTCCACCAGGGTACGCTGCACCGCCCCCACCGCCATGGCGGCCGGGATGGGCAGGGTATCCGGGCTGATGTCCCGGTCTGACAGTACCAGCAGCACGGCGCCGCTACGGGCCGCTTCAGCTGCCTCGTGGCAGAGGCGCTCGAGGGCGGCTTGCAGCCCCTCTTCGGGGAGGTAGTTGAGGCTCAGCACCGCATGGCGGTAGTGCTCCCCTTCCAGGGCCAGCAACTGATGGAAGTCGGAGTAGAGCAGGATCGGCGACTGGAACAGCACCCGGTGGGCGTGACCGAAGGTCTCGTTGAACACGTTCTGTTCGCGGCCGATACAGGTGGCCAGGGACATGACGTGATTTTCCCGCAGGGGATCGATGGGTGGGTTGGTCACCTGGGCGAACATCTGGCGGAAGTAGTCGTACAGGGTACGCTGGCTGGAGGAGAGCACCGCCATCGGGGTGTCATCCCCCATGGAGCCCACCGCCTCCTGGCCATTCTCGCCGAGCACGCGGATCACCTGATCCAGCTCTTCAAAGGAGTAGCCGAACAGCTTCTGGTAAGTCTTGAGCCGGTCATCCGGTAATTCCCGCGATCCCGTGCTGGCATCGTCCATCTGCTCGAAGGGCACCAGGCGCTTGCAGTGCTTGTCCATCCACTGCTTGTAGGTGTGACGGCTCTTGAGATCGTCATCGATCTCGAAGCTGGTCCAGATCTTGCCGTTGCTGGTATCGACCACGAACAGCTCCCCCGGGCCGACACGGCCCTTCTCCAGCACTTCGTCCGGGGTGTAGTCCCAGGTGCCCACTTCGGAGGCCAGCGTGATGAACTTGTCCTTGGTGATGACGTAACGTGCCGGACGCAGACCGTTTCTGTCGAGTGCGCAGGTGGCGTAGCGACCGTCGGTCATGACGATGCCGGCCGGGCCGTCCCAGGGCTCCATGTGCATGGAGTTGAAGTCGTAGAAGGCGCGCAGGTCGTCATCCATGTTCGGGTGCTTCTGCCACGCAGGCGGGATCAGCAGGCGCATGGCACGGAACAGGTCCATGCCGCCGGCCAGGAAGAGATCCAGCATGTTGTCGAGGCTGGAGGAGTCCGACCCCGTGGTGTTGACGAAGGGGGCGGCCTCTTGCAGATCCGGGATCAGCGGGGTGGCGAACTTGTAGCTGCGCGCCTTGGCCCACTGGCGGTTGCCGGCAATGGTGTTGATCTCGCCGTTGTGGGCGAGGTAGCGGAACGGCTGCGCCAGCGGCCAGCGTGGGCTGGTGTTGGTGGAGAAACGCTGGTGGAACACGCAGATGGCGGCCTGCATGCGGATGTCGGCCAGATCCAGATAGAAGCGCGGCAAATCCACCGGCATGCACAGTCCCTTGTAGACGGTGACCAGGTTGGAAAGGCTGACCACATAGAAGTAGTCGTCGCTGATGCGCTTCTCGATGCGGCGGCGCACGATATAGAGGCGGCGCTCGAGATCCTTGTCGACCCAGCCCGGGGGCGCGTTGACAAAGACCTGTTCAATGCTGGGCAGGGACGCCTTGGCGATGGAACCGAGTACGTTGGTATCGATGGGCACCTTGCGCCAGCCGACCAGACTCAGGGTCTCTCTTTCCAGCTCCTCGTCGATGATGTCGCGAGTGGCCTGGGCCAGGATGGGATCGGGGTTGAGAAACAGCATACCGACCGCGTAGTTGCGGCCCAGGTGCCATCCCTTCTCTTCGGCGACAGCTCTGAAGAAGCTGTCGGGTTTTTGCAGCAACAGGCCGCAGCCGTCGCCGGTCTTGCCATCGGCGGAGATACCGCCGCGGTGCTGCATGCGAGCCAAGGCTGACATCGCGAGACGGACAAGCTTGTGGCTGGCTTCCCCTTCCATGTGGGCCAACAGGCCGAAGCCACAGTTATCCCTCTCCAGCTTTGGATCATATAGTGACATTGCATTTCTCCCTTGCTCGGCCTTCCATCGCACTGTCATCAACAGACTGCATAAATTGCGATTGGCTCTTGTGGTTCCGTCCGCCTGAGGTGGCGAATCTCCAAACTAATGGGATTTTCGGGCAAGGTCAATTGGACATCCCGCTTGTTTGCAATGTTACATCGCCATAACAAAATGTGGGTTTTTGAGACTCAATCAGCATTTTTGTGTATTTATGACTGCTTTTAATTCATTTGTTGGCTTTATATTCTGGTTATGGACGGTTTGATGGTTGACTGCATGGTGGCAGAAAACTGTAGTAATTTTACAAAGTCATCTCTGGTGTGCTTGGCGGGGATCACATTTCAGGATCCTGCGTCTTGCATTTGTCCATAAGCAGGCTAAACAGGATTTTTTCAGTAGTTACAGCCGGTTATGGGCGAGAAGTTATGACACTTTTCTCCAGGTGGCAGGAGTGACAGGTTGTCAAAAGTGACCGTGAATGCCGGCTGTTGGGTATTTATCGCATCTAACGTGAATATTTATATGATTTTTGGGTAGGGAGCGGGATTGATCCAGCGCAGCCTGCCCGCTGGGCTGCGTCGCTAGAATGACATCTCATTTCGGAGGTGTCATGCAGTTACACGAACTCATCAATACATTTGGCCAGGATCTCAAGCAGCGCCACGGCCAGAAGATCCACAAGCTCTCCATCCACGGGGCCTTTACCTGCCCCAACCGGGACGGCACCCTGGGCCGGGGTGGCTGCACTTTCTGCAATGTCTCCTCCTTTGCCGACGAGTCGGCCCAGCAACTCTCCGTGGTGCAGCAACTGCTGGCACGCCGGGACGAGGTGACCCGGGCCAGGCGCTATCTGGCCTACTTTCAGGCCTATACCAGCACCTATGCCGAAGTGGAGTACCTTCAGCGCATGTATGAAGAAGCCTTGTCGGTGAGCGACATGGTGGGGCTCTGCGTCGGAACTCGCCCTGATTGTGTACCCGATGCGGTGCTGGATCTGCTGGCAGGTTATCAGGCCAGAGGTTACGAGGTGTGGCTGGAGCTCGGGCTGCAAAGTGCCAACGACAAGACGTTGCAACGCATCAATCGGGGTCACGGCTATGCCGCTTATGCCGATGCCGTTGCCCGAGCCCATCTGCGAGGCATCAAGGTGTGTGCCCATCTCATCGTCGGCCTGCCCGGCGAGGTGCCGATGGACAGCCTGGAAACCCTCCACCGTGTCGTGGAGACCGGCGTCGAGGGCATCAAGCTTCACCCACTACATGTGGTGGAGGGGAGCACTCTTGGCAAGGCGTGGCAGGCGGGGCGGCTGGATGTGTTGACGATGGAGCAGTATGTGGCGGCGGCGGTCGCCATGATCCAGTACACGCCTCCCGAGGTGGTCTATCACAGGGTCTCGGCGTCGGCGCGCCGCCCGACCCTGCTGGCCCCCGCCTGGTGCGAGAATCGCTGGAGCGCCATGACCGCCATTGCCGCGGCGCTGGCACGCTCAGGCCCTCAGGGACACTGCCTGGGACGCCCTTTTTCTCTCCCTTCCACGGGCGAGTGCCAACTCTAATTTCGTCAAAAAAACAGTGGGTTATTATACCAATCAGATTAAAGATGTGATCTAATTGCTCTATTCTGGTTTCACTGTACTCAGTATGTCCGATCCAATCGATTTCTTGGCCCTCGCCAAGGCAGAAACCAACGCCAGGAAACGCATGCGATTCCTGGCGTTAGCACACT
>NZ_JALIHH010000136.1:0-2189 GCF_022869435.1 Aeromonas sp. LsrichE-8G | reverse complement strand
TGCGCTTTGGTGGCATCCATGAATATCGACTGGGAGAAGCTCCGCCACAAGTAACGGAGCTAACAGGAGACCAGCAGATCATTTTGGAGGTATTGGGTGAGCGCTATCGGCAAATTTATTCCTAAATCAGGTGCGGAATGTCGGAGATACAACTATTCTGACGATTAAGCACGTAAGGTGCAATGAACAATATGGCTTGCTCTGTGCTTATTACGCTTGATGTGAATAGCATACCGCCTCTCTCATTGGGAGAGGATCAGGGTGAGGGAAAGTAACCGTTGGGTGTCATCAACAGGGAGAACTGCACCGCTATAAATCAGTTGTCGAAATCCCACTGTATGGGCAGCTCAAGATCGAAAAGGGCCGTAGGTTTGATTAGCGAAGCGTAATCAGACGCTCGCGAAAACCGGCTTCCACTGTCTCGCTGCGACCCCTCTTATCTTCCTTTATTCCAATCACCACGGTGCCGATGGCGTGGACGATTACGCTGCGCTAATCGACCCTACGCCTTCCTGCTCGCTAAGCTTAAAGAGAGCAGCACAGTGCCAGGAGGCCAATCATGGAGATCGACAAAGCCATCGGACTGATCGAGGCCCACGGGGTCTTTCACGGGGATCACTACAGCTTCAACAGCGGCGAGTTCGTGCAGTGGTGCCAGGAGGATACCGTAACCGTTCACCGAGAGTGGCTTGACAGGAAAAATGAGACGATCGTCTCTTGATCGCAATCAGCCTGTTGCATGATCCCGCCCGTATTGCATGCTTGCTGGCATGACCAAAAAGCTCTCGACACCAGCGGTTAACGCTCTGACTATCGAACAGGCCCACGAGCTGATATACAAGCTCCTGGACCGTATCACCGAGTTGGAGGAGCGCCTTAATCAACACAGCGGCAACTCCTCCAGGCCGCCCTCCAGTGATGGCCCTGGCAGCACAACCGGCCAGGCCGCGTCCGGCTTCCGGTAAAAAACGCGGTGCACAGCCTGGCCACAAAGGGCAGCGGCGGATGCGCCATGAGCCATGCGCACGATGCCCGTCTGTCCGTGGAAGCTCACTACCCGGCATCGGATTGCCCCTGCTGTGGTGGCAACGTGCTGGCGCATGACAAACCTTATCGAGCGCATCAGGTGTTTGACCTACCAGAGGTGAGCTACTTCGTTACCGAGCATCAGCTGTTTCGCGCCACCTGTACCCGGTGCATTCACACGGTGGATGCCGCACTGCCTGACTCGGTCAGCGACACCCAGATGGGCCCGAATCGGCTCAGCTATATCGCGCTGCAAAGTGGTCAGTTCCATCAGAGTGTCACCCAGATACAGCAGCAGCTTAAGCAACACTTTGGTCTGGGTTTTAGTCGCGGGGCCATCAGCGAAGCACAAGGACGGGTCAGTGCCATGCTGACGCCCACTCACCAAGCTATCAAGCAGCAGGTCCAGTCGGCCTCACTTATCCACGCCGACGAGACCCACCATCAACGGGGCGGCGAGCGGCGCTGGATGTGGATGGCACTGAGCAAGATAGCGGTTTGCTTCATGACCGCCTACGGCCGTGGTATCGACGCAGCCAAGCGCCTGCTGGGGTCAGAGCTGGTCGGCGTGCTGGTGACGGACCAGTATGCTGGCTACCGGTTTGTCGATTCGAGTCAGCGCCAACTCTGTTGGGCCCATGTGCTGCGCAACGTGGTTGCCGTCGCCCAAAGTGGCGAGCAGGTTAATCAGTCCATCGGTGCCAGGCTGGTGCTGCTGGCCAACAGTGTGTTTCGGGTTCGCCATCGCTATGAGACTGGCACCTTGAGCAAGGTGTGCTATCAGCACCGACTCAGGCGCTATCGGCAGAGCTGGTTAAAGCAGTTAGCGCAAGGACGGCTGCTCTGCTCGAAGCGCTATCGGGGGCGCTGCGAGTGGCTCATCAAGGATGACGAGATGCTGTGGCGGTTTATGAGTGATGACGATATTCCGCTGACGAATAATGAGGCCGAGCGCGCGCTGCGCGGCTATGTGCTGTGGCGCAAAGGGAGCTACGGCGTGTGCTCACATCGTGGGGAGGTAACTGTTCACCCAGATGGCATTGACAGGAAAAAGTGAGACGATCATCCCTTGATCCACTGTTGCCCCTTGCCTGATCCCGCCAGCTTGGCACCATCACGTCATGAGCAAACCCATTACGCCACCACCCGGCCTGCCGCTGACC
>NZ_JALIHH010000135.1:0-1531 GCF_022869435.1 Aeromonas sp. LsrichE-8G | reverse complement strand
GGTAACTGTTCACCCAGATGGCATTGACAGGAAAAAGTGAGACGATCATCCCTTGATCCACTGTTGCCCCTTGCCTGATCCCGCCAGCTTGGCACCATCACGTCATGAGCAAACCCATTACGCCACCACCCGGCCTGCCGCTGACCCTCGAGCAAGCCAACGAGCTGATTTACAAGCTGATGGCGCGCATCGCCGAGCTTGAAGACCGCCTCAACCAAAACAGCAATAACTCCTCCAAGCCCCCCTCCACTGATGGCTCGGGGACCCCGCCTGCGCGCAAGCGCCCCGCTTCCGGCAAGGCTCGTGGTGCCCAGCCTGGCCACAAGGGGCAGCGGCGTGAACGTCATCCTGAGGACGACCGACTGACGGCAATACCACACTATCCTGCCCGGCAGTGCGCCTGCTGTGGTGAGCAGGTGGTGTCCCATGACAAGCCCTACCGGGTTCATCAGGTGTTTGACCTGCCCGAGGTCAGCTATGTGGTGACAGAGCATCAGCTGTATCGGGGCACCTGCCGTGGGTGCGTCACCACCAGTGAAGCAGCCCTGCCCGATACGGTGAGCCACAGCCAGATGGGGGCTAATCTGCTGAGCTATATCGCTTTGCAGAGTGGTCAGTTCCACCAGAGCATCAGCAAGATACAGCAGCAGCTCAAGCAGCACTTCGGTTTGAGCTTTAGCCGAGGCGCCATCAGTGAAGCACAAGGCCGGGTCAGCGCCATGCTCACCCCGACCCACCAAGCCATCAAACAGCAAGTGCAGTCTGCCGCCATCATCCATGCCGATGAAACCCGGCACCAGCGGGGCGGTGAGCGACGCTGGATGTGGCTGGCCCTGAGCAAGGTCGCGGTCTGCTTCATGACGGCGTTTGGCCGCGGTCAGGAGGCAGCGAAGCGGTTGCTGGGCAGTGAGCTTGATGGGGTGCTGGTGACCGACCAGTATGCGGGATACCGCTTCATCGACAGCGCCCAGCGCCAACTGTGCTGGGCGCATGTGCTGCGCAACGTGGCGGCGATTGCCGAGAGTAGCGACGCCGTCAACCAGCCTATCGGAGCCCGGCTGGTACTGCTGGCTGACACGGTGTTCAGAACCCGGCATGGCTATGAACAAGGCTGCTTAAGCCGGGAGCAGTACCAGCGAAGGTTGCAGCGATGTCGGCAAAGCTGGCGAAGGCAGCTGGAGCGGGGCAGTGTACTGTGTTCCAAGCGCTACCGTGGGCGCTGCCAGTTACTGCTCAAGGACGATGAGATGCTATGGCGTTTTATGGAAAACGACGAGATAGCGCTGACCAACAATGAAGCGGAGCGGGCGCTGCGTGGCTATGTGCTGTGGCGCAAGGGAAGCTATGGCGTCTGGTCGCATCGAGGCGAGCAGTTCAGGCAGCGTATCCTATCGTTGGTGGAGACGGCCAAGCGATTGGGCCGCTGCCCGCAGGAGTGGCTGAGGGCAGTTGTCAGGTCCTGCATCGAGAAAACCGACTACCCGTTCCCGGAGGAGTTGGTGCTGTCAACACCGTCCCGGTGAACGGTTAC
>NZ_JALIHH010000134.1:0-7806 GCF_022869435.1 Aeromonas sp. LsrichE-8G | reverse complement strand
GTCACGCTCTTACTTTGCGGGCTCTTGCGGCGGTGCGCCGTTAGAGGTGATCAAGCAATACATTCAAAACCAGCGGGGCTGACGCCCCGGCGAAATTCCTCTCCCACCTACGTCGGAGGGAGTCCCCTTTCGCATTTAAGATGGAGTGTGCGCAGGCATAATAGAGAAAGAAGATGCCTCCCCAGGTTGGGAAGGCATCGCGATCAACGGGTCTTGACCGCCTGGAGCAGGACAGAGACATCGGCGCCAACGCGGCGGGTCGCGATGGCTTCGCGAATGTCGCTCTCGCTGTAGCGACTGGCGGGGTAGACCACCACGCAGGCGGTGTCACCGGGAGCGAGGAAGTGGGTCTCGCCAAAGGGGGTGTAGCGGGTGGCGCCAATGCTGATGAGCGCATGGGCCGGGCGCCCCGCCTGGGCCAGCAGCCCCTGGATATGCTCGGCCGGGCCTTCGTCCTGCTGATGGTTGAACTTGTCGATGGCCCACGCCAGCAACTGACCGTGGAAGTAGCTGTAGTCCACCGCCGCGCTGTCGATCCCGTAGGGGTGCAGCTCCCCGTCCCGCTCCAGATAGCAGGCGATGCGGTAGTCATCGAGCTCGCATCCTGCGGCAAAGTGGGTCAGGGGCAGCAGGTTCGCGGCCAGCCCCTTGCTCTCTTCACCCCAGTTCTTCTTCTCGCTGATCTTTTTGGCATTGGGGCGACGGATGGAGCAGTCGTTGTAGGCGCCAAACGCCTTGGGATGGATGGCCACCACCTGCTCCCCCGCGTACTCCAGCTCGCACCACAGTGCCACCTCGGGTTCAATCTGCACCTTCTCGTCCCCGCTCACCGCCGCCTCCGGCAGGAAGATGGCATCGCCGCTCAGGGGAAAGACCCCGAGCTGGCCGGGATGGTTCGGCACATAGAAGGGGAACAGCGCCTTGGGGGCGACCTTGTCGTCAACCTTGACGGCGACGAAGTCCGCCGCCTCCCCTGCCTGCTCCAGGTGACCGGCGAAGTTGCCCGCCACGCCCAGTCCGATAAAGGGGGTCTGTGAGGTGATCTGCATCTGTGGCTCCACTGGCGCGGCCGGGGCCGCCGCCTCGTTGTCGTTGTTCAGGGCGGAAATACCGCCAAAGAGGGAGCTTATTAGAGCACAGCCCCCGTACGGCGCCCAGCCACCGGGCCACAAGCTGTGCACCAGGGCGGATTTCCCCTCACCATCTGGTCATAAAGTCAGCAGTCGATGCGAAGCTGTGATCCCGATGCTTGGGAGAGCCCGGCACTTTTGCTAGGCTGCCCTATTCATTTGCCGTTCGGGAGCCGTCGCAAGGCCATGGCCACCCACTTTCAGGGGCGCTTCGAGGTGGAGTTCAAATACCGCCTGACGGACAGCGCCGCCTTTGTGCATACCCTCACGGCCCTCAGCCCCGAGGTGATGGTGGCGGACAATCATGAGCAGGACTGCTACTTCGACACGGCAGATGGCGCCCTGGCCCGGGCAGAGAAGAGCCTGATCATCCGCACCATGGCCCCCAGCGGCATCCGGCTCTGGATAGTCAAAGGACCCGGCCCCGATCGCTGCGAGGCGGTCAACATCACCGATGCGGACAAGGCGGCCAGCATGGTGCGCACCCTGGGCTACCAGCCGGTGCTGACCATCGACAAGCGGCGCAGCATCTATTTTCTGGGGGCCTTCCACGTCACGGTGGATCACCTGGCAGGCGTCGGTGATTTTGCCGAGCTCGCCATCATGACTGACGACGAGACCGCCCTGCCCGCCTACCGCGCGCAGTTGCTGGCGCTGGCTAGCCGGCTGGGACTGGCGCCCGAGATGCGGGAAACCCGCTCCTATCGCACCCTGTGCGAGCAGCGAGCCCCCCCCTTTGACAAGCGGCAACAAGAGGAATCTGCCCATGATCGACAAACTCGCCTGGCTGACCTTCAAGGAGGGACAACTGCTGTGCGCCCGCTCCCACGGCAAGGACATCTACTACATTCCGGGGGGCAAGCGCGAGCCGGGCGAGAGCGACGAGGCGGCCCTCGTTCGTGAAATCGAGGAAGAGCTCGCGGTCATCCTGAAACCCGACACCCTGGCGTTCGCCTGCGAGTTCAGCGCCCAGGCGGACGGCAAGCCGCAAGGGGTGAATGTCAATCTGCGTTGCTACACGGGGGACGCCGACGGCACGCCCGTCGCCTCGGCGGAGATCGCCGAGCTGCGCTGGCTGGACAGCCGCCACCTGGCCGAAGTCTCCCCCGTCTCCCGCCTGCTGTTCCAGTGGCTGGCAGCGCAGGGACTGATCCATTAAGAGACGGCGCACCTGACCGGATGATAATAGCACCGGCAGGAGAGTCCGCGCCCGAGACGTTAATCCCCCACGTGGGCCAAGAGAGAAGATGAGGACATTCAATGGAGATCCTTGAGGTCGAGAGCACCAGAGGCATCAAACCGGCGCTGATCGCCCTGCTGCAAGATTGCGTGGCCAGCGGTGCCTCGGTGGGCTTTCTGCCTCCCCTGCAGGAAGAGCAGGGGCTGGCGTACTGGCAAGGCATCGAGGGGGAGCTGGCGGATGGAGTGCGCAAGCTCTGGGTGGCGTTTGATCAGCACCATCTGGTGGGCGCCCTGCAGCTCTCCCTGTGCACAAAGGCCAACGGGGGCCACAGGGCCGAAGTGGAAAAGCTGATGGTCCACAGCCAGGCCCGTGGCAAGGGGGTGGGCCGCGCCCTGATGAACGCCATGGAGCAAGGGGCCCGGGACGCCAGGCGTACCTTGCTGGTGCTGGATACCCGGGTCGGCGACGTGGCCTCCAGCCTCTATCGCCAGCTCGGCTATCAGGAGGCCGGCCAGATCCCGGACTTCGCCCGCAATGGGGACGGCACCCTCGCCGCCACCCAGTTCTTCTACAAGCAGCTCTGAGGCAGACGGCCTGGCAAGACCGGACAGCGTGCCGGTCTTGCCCCCTCCAAGGCTCGGCGTACATAGGTTTTTGGTTCAATCAGACTCATCGGCAAGGAGCCATCATGATATTGGAAGTCGCCCATCTGCAGATCATTCCCGGCAAGGCCACTGACTTCGAGCAGGCCTTCGCCCGAGCCCAGCACATCATCAGCGCCATGCCCGGCTACCTGGGCCACCAGTTGCAGCGTGCCCTGGACGATCCCCATCACTACCTGCTGCTGGTGCAGTGGGCGCGGCTGGAAGATCACACCCGGGGGTTCAGGGGCTCCCCCCGGTACCAGGAGTGGAAGGCCCTGCTGCACCACTTCTACGACCCCTTCCCCAGGGTCGAACATTTTCAGGATGCAACACCGATCAGTGCCGCAAGCTGAACCTTGATCAGCTCGTCCCGTCACGGGCTGATCAATGGCGTCAGGCCAGGCGCTCGGCCCTGTGGGCAATCTGCGGCTCGGCAAAGGCGCTCTGGGCCGCGATGAGCTGCAGCTCGTAGGCATTCGCCTCCCAGGTCTGTCTCAGCACCGCATCCACCGCGGCGTTGGTGCGCTCGAAGGCGCTCACCCCATCATATCCCGCCTGCAGGTTGGCCAGCATCAGGGCGCTGATGAGATCCCCCACGCCCACCGGTTGGCGCGCGAAATCGTAAAGGGGACGGGCGATCAGATAGTCTCCCTCGGGGGTGGCAAGCAGCATCTCGAAGCGGCCGGGGACGCTGGCGGCGCGACCCAGGTGCTTGACCAGCACCATCTTCACCCCCTTCTCCAGCAACTGGCGTGCGGCGACCCGGGTCTGGGCCAGGGTTGTCAGATGGACATCGCACAGGGTCTCCAGCTCCAGCAGATTGGGGGCCATGATGTCCGCCACCGGCAGGGCCTGCTCGGTGAGAAAGCGGGTGACGCCCGGGGCGACGATGCACCCCTTCTCCGGATGCCCCATCACGGGATCGCAGAAATAGAGGGCCGCCGGATTGGCTCGTTTCACCGCCGCCACCACCGCCAGGATCTCGTCCCCCTGCTCCGCCGAGCCCAGATAGCCACTTAGCACCGCATCGCAGCGCGCCAGCACCTCGATATTGCAAAGCCCCTGGCACAAGGCGGCAATGTGGCCCGCCGGCATTGCCATTCCCTGCCAACCCGCCTCGTACTGGGTGTGGTTGGAGAACTGCACCGTATTGATGGGCCACACCTCCATGCCGAGACGGCGCATGGGGAACACGGCGGCGCTGTTGCCGGCACAGCCAAACACCACGTGGGACTGGATAGAGAGAATGCGTTTCATCGACACCACCGGACAAGAAGCCTGAGGAAAAGAGGCAATATATCGGATGAAGAGACGGCTCTTCCAGCAATTAACGCCCTGACTCCCTATTTATGCTTCTGCAGGCTTAACCTGCCGCATATTTGACCCCCGCTACCCTGTTTCTGTACAACCCTGGAGCCATCTCCCCGCTGCTGCGGGGTGATAAATGTACTTGTACGTCTCTTGTCTGATGGCATACAAGGTGATTTTTAAACCAGCCATGAACAGTCGGGATCAAGGATGAGGTCCGATGAAAAGGCGCCAGTCGGCAGTCGGCAGTCGGCAGTCGGCAGTCGGCAGTCGGCAGTCGGCAGTCGGCAGTCGGCAGTCGGCAGTCGGCAGTCGCAAAGTAAGGCAACAAGGGCAAGGGTCAAGGAGACGTCGGAAGATCACAGGACAAAGGCGGCCTCCCCTTGCCTGACACCGTGGCAACGGCAAGCCATACGCAGTGGCGACAGCAAGTCACGTCACCAGTGCCGTGACTGCAGCGAGTCGCCAGCAGTCGTCAGAGGGAGCGCGGTGCTTGGGCGTCTCAATCCCGGGCGAAGTGGTAGACCCAGCCTTCGTCCGGTGCCATCTCCTCCGGCAGGTCCACCAGAGCAGGCAGCGAGGTGACGGCCCCTTCGGCCGCATATTGCAGGGCCATCAGGGCGCAGAGCGCGGCATCATAGGGATCCGTTCCAGGGATGAGGATTGCTGGCAGGTGGGGTTGCAGCTCGGGCCGCACAGCAGAGGCTTTGCCCCCCATTTTGGCCAGGGCGGGATAGACCTCCAGCACCGCGCGCCCGGCAGCCCTCGCCCGTTTTGGCACCAGTTGCAGATCCCCGAGGCGCGGCAGCATGGAGAGGGCCAGGGTGGCGTTGTTGCCGAGCCTGTCGAAGGTGGCGGAGAGGGGCTTCTTGCCATAGTGCTGATAGAGCCAGCGCTCGCAATCCCGGTAGGCGTAAGGGTTGTCAATCTCCCGCTGGGGCACGGGAAAGCCGCTCCCCCACCCCGCCAGCAGATCGGCGAGGGCGCGGGGAAAGGCCAGGGGCGCATCGATGCCGAGAGCAAGGCGCGGGCAGGCCAGCACCTGCATCAGCGCCACCTCGTCTTGCAGGGCCGGGCGCAGCAGGGCATCCAGATCCGGCGCGACCCGGGAGCTCAGGCGAAACAGGGGGGAGATCCCGAGCCAGTGCAGACGCGACTCCCGGGCCTGCCAACCCACCACCGCCACCGCCTGGGCATTGCCCTGCCAGCCCCTCACGTCCCAGCCGATGCCGATGGCGTCCATGTGTTCCGTTGTCATGCCCCTGTTACCTCTGTGCAGCCTTGATGGAGCACAGGGTAATGGCTGCCCCTCCTAAAGCAAGGGCAAGTTGGTCCCTAGAAGGATTTCTTGAAGTTGATCAGGGGCAGAATGGGGAAGATGCCGTTCTCGGCGTAGTTGGCCAGGCCAATCTGCAAGCCGTCCAGGTGCTTGGTGGCATTGACGAATCCCAGCTGGAACGTGGTGCGTTCGGCATAGTTGACGAAGCCGACGTTGGCCAGGGCATTGCCCTGGGCGATGTTGACCGCCCCCCAGTTGAGCCCCTTCACATTGTTGGTCAGGTTGACGAAGCCCAGATTGAGGCCGGTATCCTGCCCTTCGTGCCAGTTGACGGCGTTGATGGCGACCCCGCCAAACTGATGGCGCACCCGGCTCGCGCCAAAGAACACACCAAGCTGCAGGCCGGTGAATTGATCCACGTCGGAGAGGGCGAACACCGGCAGATCGATCCCCTTCACCTGGCCGGTGCGGCCGTAGAGGAAGGAAGCCCTTGCCCCTTCCACCTGATTGGACGAGGGCAGGTTGACACCGGGCAGGGAGATCTGGACCGGCGTGCTGGCCTGGGCGACACCGGCGAGGGTCAGGGCACCACAGCCGAGCAGCAGGGCGAACGGTTTCATCGGGGATTCCTTGTGAAGAGGGTGTGGCTCAAGGGTACCAGCGCAGGCCCCGGGGAACGAGACCCCGCCCCCTGCCCTGCGTCACCTCTCGTCTGAACCCGGGGATGGCTCTCTCGGCGGATTGGAAAATTCAAACAGAAACTAACATTTATACCAAAGGTGGATTGGTTGCAGAATTCTCAAACGTGTGTTTGAACAGAGCAAACAACACGTAACACAGGGATGACGTGCTGTACCCGCAAGAAGGGTCGATTGACCCGCAAAAACAGTGTTCTGCCGAACCGGAGACCCATGATGAATATGGACGTGATCAAGAGCTTTACCGAGCAGATGCAAGGCTTTGCCGCTCCCCTCACCCGCTACAACCAGCTGCTGGCCAGCAACATCGAACAGCTGACCCGGTTGCAACTGGCGTCCGCCAATGCCTACGCCGAACTGGGGCTCAACCAGTTGCAGGCCGTCGGCAAGGTGCAGGATGCCCAGAGCCTGGCGGCCCTCGGCACCGTGCAGCTGGAGAGCGCCAGCCAGCTCTCCCGCCAGATGCTGGATGACATCCAGAAGCTCAGCACCCTCGGCCAGCAGTTCAAGGAAGAACTGGATGCCCTGACCGCAGATGGCATCAAGAAGAGCACGGGCAAGGCCTGATAACCCCTGGCTGCCCGTCTTGCGGGCAGCCACATCTC
The DNA here is from genome assembly GCF_022869435.1 of Aeromonas sp. LsrichE-8G. Classification (NCBI taxonomy): domain Bacteria; kingdom Pseudomonadati; phylum Pseudomonadota; class Gammaproteobacteria; order Aeromonadales; family Aeromonadaceae; genus Aeromonas; species Aeromonas sp. LsrichE-8G. The sequence goes on along the minus strand of NZ_JALIHH010000134.1, from coordinate 959 downwards.
CCCACGACTCGACAGAACGGGCAAGTGCCCGCCCCGGGCGTGGGTGAAGGAGAACACATGAGCCAATCATCTTACGGCCCGCTGTTCGAGGCCCTGGCCCACTACAACGACAAGCTGCTGGCCATGGCCAGAGCCCAGACCGAGCGCACCGCCCAGGCCCTGCTGCAGACCAGTCTGGACGATCTGGGCCAGGTGCTGGAGCAGGGCAGCCAGCAGCCCTGGCAGCTGATCCAGTCCCAGATGAACTGGTGGCAGGATCAGCTCAAGCTGATGCAGCACACCCTGCTCAAGAGTGCAGGCCAGCCGAGCGAGCCGGTGATCACCCCGGATCGCAGCGATCGCCGCTTCAAGGCCGACGCCTGGAGCGAGCAACCCCTCTATGACTACCTCAAGCAATCCTATCTGCTGACCGCAAGACACCTGCTGGCGGCGGTGGATGCCCTGGAGGGCGTGCCCGAGAAGAGCCGGGAGCGACTGCGCTTTTTCACCCGCCAGTACGTCAACGCCATGGCTCCCAGCAACTTCCTGGCCACCAACCCGGAGCTGCTCAAGCTCACCCTGGAGTCCGACGGCCAGAATCTGGTGCGCGGCCTTGCGCTCCTGGCCGAAGATCTGGAGCGCAGCGCCGATCACCTCAACATCCGCCTGACCGACGAGTCCGCCTTCGAGCTCGGCCGGGATCTGGCGACCACCCCGGGCCGGGTAGTGCTGCGCACCGAGCTCTTTGAGCTCATCCAGTACAGCCCGACCACAGCGACGGTGGGCAAGACCCCGGTGCTGGTCGTGCCCCCCTTCATCAACAAGTACTACATCTTGACATCCTCCCCCACCTTAGCGCTTCGCGTCACAGGAGGGGGATTCCCATTACTGGGTGATAGCTGCTCGCGCAGTACCGGGTTCCTGCTTCATCGGGCGGCCTGATTGCACCACGCCTCCACAGGCTAAAACGGCGTGTCCCG
>NZ_JALIHH010000133.1:20232-20680 GCF_022869435.1 Aeromonas sp. LsrichE-8G | reverse complement strand
CTGCTGCCTCCCGTAGGAGTCTGGACCGTGTCTCAGTTCCAGTGTGGCTGATCATCCTCTCAGACCAGCTAGGGATCGTCGCCTTGGTGAGCCATTACCTCACCAACTAGCTAATCCCACCTGGGCATATCCAATCGCGCAAGGCCTGAAGGTCCCCTGCTTTCCCCCGTAGGGCGTATGCGGTATTAGCAGTCGTTTCCAACTGTTATCCCCCTCGACTGGGCAATTTCCCAGGCATTACTCACCCGTCCGCCGCTCGCCGGCAAAAGTAGCAAGCTACTTTCCCGCTGCCGCTCGACTTGCATGTGTTAGGCCTGCCGCCAGCGTTCAATCTGAGCCATGATCAAACTCTTCAATTTAAGTTTGGTTGCTTCGAAAAGCGGCTCAATGAATTGCTGAATTAACTGCTGCAACTTTCGTTGCTTTGGTCACTTCATCAGACATTGAT
>NZ_JALIHH010000133.1:0-20222 GCF_022869435.1 Aeromonas sp. LsrichE-8G | reverse complement strand
TAGCAAGCTACTTTCCCGCTGCCGCTCGACTTGCATGTGTTAGGCCTGCCGCCAGCGTTCAATCTGAGCCATGATCAAACTCTTCAATTTAAGTTTGGTTGCCAATTAAGGCGGCTCAATGAATTGCTGAATTAACTGCTGCAACTTTCGTTGCTTTGGTCACTTCATCAGACATTGATATCAAAAATTGTTTTTGATGCTCGATGCTGTGAGTGCCCACACAGATTGCTTGATTCAAATTGTTAAAGAGCGACGCAGCTTTTGCTGCTGCTGCGGGAGTGGCATTCTACTCAACCGCCTTCTCGAGTCAAGCCTTATTTTCAAAGGCTTTTCTAGGCTACCGACCGGCTTGTTTGCGTTGCCGCTTGCCCTGTCGATGGAGGCGCATTATAGGGAGCTAATTCGTTCTGGCAACCCCTCCTCTGCAATAAAATTGTAAAAATCGGCACTTTTTTAGTTATTCATATCCAAACACAGCTTTTATACAAACTTATCCACAGAAACCGGTGTCGTCTTGCTAGAATGGCCGAAAACAAGGAGGCCAAGATGGACTTGCGACTGAGACCTTACAAGGGAAAACGCCCGCAACTGGGCAAACGGGTATATGTGGATCCCTGCGCCACCCTAGTGGGGGATATCCAGCTGGGTGACGATGCCAGCATCTGGCCCATGGTGGGCGCCAGAGGGGACGTCAACCATATCCGCATCGGTGCGCGCAGCAACATTCAGGACGGCACAGTGCTGCACCTGACCCGCAAGAGTGCCAGCAACCCCGGCGGCTATCCGCTGCTGATAGGTGAGGATGTCACGGTCGGTCATAAAGCCATGCTGCACGGTTGCACCATAGGCGACCGGGTGCTGGTCGGCATGGGTGCCATCCTGCTGGATGGGGTGATCGTTGAAGACGATGTGATGATCGGGGCGGGCAGCCTGGTGCCACCAGGCAAGCGGCTCGAGGCCGGCTTTCTTTATATGGGCAATCCCGTCAAGCAGGCCCGCCCTCTCAAGCCGGCCGAGATCGCCTTCCTCAAGACCTCGGCCGACAACTATGTGCTGCTCAAGGATGAATACCTGCAAGAGGCCTGACCCTGCAGCCACAAACAGGAAGCTCGGCATCATGTCGGGCTTCTCTTCTTATATAGCTATGTGACCATCAGGCAGGATCAGTGGGCCTGATCCCAGTTGTCACCGGTGCCCGCTTCCACCACCAGCGGCACATACAGTTCGGCCGCACCCGACATCTTCTCCTTGATGAGGCCGATGTACTCTTCCAGCTTCTCTTCGCGGATCTCGAACACCAGTTCATCGTGTACCTGCATCAGCATGCGGATCGACTCGTCTTCAATCCCACGGATCCAGTCATCCACGTTGATCATGGCGCGCTTGATGATGTCGGCGGCCGTACCCTGCATGGGGGCGTTGATGGCGGCCCGTTCGGCAGCTTTACGCAGACCGGCGTTACGGGACTTGATGTCCGGCAGATAGAGGCGGCGACCAAACAGGGTTTCGACATAACCCTGGGCCTCCGCCTGCTGGCGAGTGCGCTCCATGTACTCCAGCACCCCCGGGTAGCGCTCGAAGTAGAGATCCATGTACTTCTGCGCTTCGGCGCGACCGATACCCAGCTGCTTGGCCAGACCGAAGGCGCTCATGCCGTAGATGAGACCGAAGTTGATCGCCTTGGCGCTGCGACGCATGTCGCTGGTCACCGCATCGAGCGCGACGCAGAATACCTCGGCGGCGGTCGCCTTGTGGATGTCCTTGCCCTCGGCAAAGGCGGTCAGCAGCCCCTTGTCACCGGAGAGGTGGGCCATGATGCGCAGCTCGATCTGGGAGTAATCCGCCGCCACCAGCTTGTAACCGGCGCACGGAATGAAGGCCTGCCGAATGCGGCGCCCCTGTTCGTTGCGCACCGGAATGTTCTGCAGGTTGGGGTCGGTTGACGAGAGTCGACCGGTCGCCGCCACCGCCTGGTGATAGGAGGTGTGCACCCGCCCGGTCTGCGGCTTGATCATCAGCGGCAGCTTGTCGGTGTAGGTGGACTTGAGCTTGGCCAGGCCACGGTGCTCCATCAGCAGACGCGGCAGATCATAGGTCTCCGCCAGCTCGGCCAGCACCTCTTCCGCAGTGGATGGCGCTCCCTTGGGGGTCTTTTTGATGATCGGCAGCCCCAGCTTGGTGAAGAGGATCTCCCCAAGCTGCTTGGGCGAGGAGAGGTTGAACTCCTGCCCGGCCAGCTCATGGGCCTGCTTCTCCAGCTCTGCCAGACGCACTTCGATCTCCTGGCTCTGCTGATGCAACAGCTTGGGCTCGATGGTGGTACCGAGTCGTTCCATCCGCGCCAGCACCGGCAGCAGCGGCAGTTCGATCTCGCTGAATACCTTGGCAAGGCCCGGCTCGGCAGAGAGCTTGCCCCACAGCGCCTGATGCAGACGCAGGGTGATGTCGGCATCTTCCGCCGCGTAGGGAGCCGCCAGCTCCAGTTCGATCTGGTTGAAGGTGAGCTGCTTGACCCCCTTGCCAGCAATGTCCTCGAACGAGATGGTTTCGACGTTCAGATACCTGCGAGCCAGGGAATCCATGTCGTGGCGGCTGGCAGTGGAGTTGAGCACATAGGACTCGAGCATGGTGTCGTAGGCGATGCCCTGCAGCTCGATACCGTGGTTGAGCAGCACGTTGCGATCGTACTTGAGGTTCTGCCCCACCTTGAGACGGGTCGGATCTTCCAGCAGCGGTTTGAGCTTGCCCAGCACCACGGCCTCGGTCAGCTGTACCGGCGCCCCCAGATAGTCGTGGCCGAAGGGCACGTAGGCCGCCTTGCCCGGCTCGATGGCAAAGGAGACGCCAACGACGCGCGCCTCCATATAGTCGAGACTGGTGGTCTCGGTGTCGAAGGCAAACAGCGGCGCCGCCTGCAACCGTGCCAGCCACTCATCGAATTCGGCCTCATCCAGGATGCAGCGATAGTCGGTTTCGATGGCGGCTGCCGGGGCGCCGCCTTCCTCATCACCTGCGGCTTCGCTCTCCTCGCCACCAGACTCCAGTTCTTTGATCAGGTTGCGCAGCTCGTACTCGCGGTAGACCGCCAGCAAAGCCTCCCTGTCGATGGGGCCAAGCTGCAACTCTTCCAGACTCTGTTCCAGCGCCACGTCGGTCTTGATGGTCGCCAGCACATAGGAGAGGCGCACCTGCTCTTCCTGCTCGCGGAACTTGTCGGCGAACGCCTTGGAGCCGCGGAAGCCGAGCGCCGCCACCTTGTCGAGGTTGGCGGCAATCTCGTCGATGCTGCCTATCCCCTGCAACAGGGCCAGTGCGGTCTTCTCGCCGACACCTGTCATGCCGGGAATGTTGTCCACCTTGTCCCCCATCAGCGCCAGGTAATCGATGATGAGCTCGGGCGGTACGCCGAACTTCTCGATCACCCCTTCCCGATCGGTCTTCACATCCTTCATGGTGTCGATCAGGGTGACATGGTCGGAGACCAGCTGCGCCATGTCCTTGTCGCCGGTGCTGATGAGCACAGGCAGCTGTTTCTCGGTCGCCTGACGGGCCAGGGTGCCGATCACGTCGTCGGCCTCCACCCCTTCGACCATCAGGAAGGGGAAACCCATTGCCTTGATCATCTGGTGGATAGGGGCGACCTGGCTGCGCAGATCGTCCGGCATGCTGGCGCGTGTTGCCTTGTATTCGGGATAGATGTCGTCACGGAAGGTCTTGCCCTTGGCGTCGAACACCACGGCCACGTGGCAGTCGGGGTACTGCTTGCGAAGGCTGCGCATCATGTTGGCCATGACACGGACGGCGCCGCTAGGCAAGCCGGTCGAGGTGCGCAGATCGGCCTGCTGCGAGGCAAAGAAGGCGCGGTAAAGATATGAAGAGCCGTCGACCAGAATAAGAGGATTGCTAGAGGCCATGAAAATCGTCCTGCCAAGAATAAACAGCCGCTAGGATGCCACAGGGCCCGCACCACACCAAGGGGACTCCCACCATCACCCCGGCGCACCGGTGGGGCATATTGCTGTGGATAACTCTGTGCTCAAAAATGGCACCATTGCATCACGGCCGTGACAAAGCTGTGGATTAAAACAAAAAATATCTTTTAAAACATTGCGTTGAGAACATGAAAACTCAACATGACGCACGTATCATGATCTCGATCAATGTGGAAAAAAATTCAAGGGGGGTACTGAGGCAGGATCCAAAACGAAACAATCCTAGCACAGGGAGATGACTTGACCAGCGGAGGTCGAACGATAACCATACAAAAGTACAACAATCTACCCTGGCTCACATTTTCAACAACGAGGAGTCTGTCATGAAAAAAGTGGCCGTGATCTTGAGTGGTTGTGGCGTGTTTGACGGCGCCGAAATCCACGAGGCCGTCATCAGCCTGCTGGCGCTGGCCCGTCAGGGAGCATCCGTTCAATGCTTCGCCCCCAATGTCCCTCAGCTTCATGTCATCAATCACCTGACCGGCGAGGTCAGCGAGGGAGAGAGCCGCAACGTGCTGGTCGAGGCGGCCCGCATCTGCCGCGGCCAGATCAGGGATGTGGCTGAACTGGATGCAGCCGACTTCGACGCCCTGCTGGTGCCGGGCGGCTTCGGCGCCGCCAAGAACCTGTGTGACTTCGCCATCAAGGGAGCAGAGTGCCGTATCCAGCCGGATGTGCTGAAGGCCTGCCAGAGCTTTGCCAGAGCAGGCAAACCGGCCGCCTACATCTGCATCGCACCGGCCATGATCCCGCTCATCTATGGCGCCGGCACCCTGGCCACCATTGGCAACGACGAGGGCGCCGCCAACGCCATCGAAGCCATGGGTGGCAGTCATCTCGACTGCCCGGTGAGCGAATTCGTGGTGGATCAGGAGCGCAAGGTCATCTCCACTCCTGCCTACATGCTGGCCAACAATATTGTGGAGGCGGCGGACGGCATCGAGAAGACCGTCAAACAGCTGCTGGCACTCTGATTGCCCGGCAGACCAAAACAAGCGGGCCGCTCAAGGAGCGGCCCGCTTTCATTCCGGTCAGTCTAGACGGGTTCAGATGGCATCGCCCATCTGGTCCATCTTGCCCAGCAGGGCACGCAGACGCTCTTGCCAGGCAACGTGCTCGTTGCGCAGTTGGTGGTTTTCGTCTTGCAGCTTGCTGTTCTGCTCTTTCAGCTCGTCCAGCTCCATCTTCAGCAAGGAGATGTTGTCGACGGCGGATTGTACTTTGGATTCGAGTTGCTCAAGGACTTCTAGTGACATATGCATACCTGTATGTTCAATTGCGATGCCCCACAGAGGGCGATTCAAGCGCGTGGAGCCAGCATACCCTGATGCGCTCGGCACAAACAAGCCAGCACGTTGCAAAATGCGCCCTGCGGCCCGGTATTGCTTAAATATGCGTCGGTTTTTCTCGCAGGCAGCAGGAACCTCGATCCCGGGTGTCCGCCGTGGCATAACCCGCCCTCCTGCCGATGCCACCATCAGCCATGCAAGGCGATGAAGCCCCCCATCATCAGACAGGCCACGGCGTACATCAACAGGCCGTAGAGCAGGTTCCAGCGCAGCAGCAGCCCGGCGCTCAGGTTGTAGCGGGACGCCAGCGCCAGATTGGAGCCGGAAAGCGGGCTCGTCCCGGTCGCCAGCCCCCACCCCATGAGGAAGCACATGCCAAGCAGGCTGGGATCCGGTGCCAGCGGCCAGAGCAGCGGCGCCACCCCCGAGATGCTGATGAGAGGATGCACGCCCACTATGGCCACCAGGAAGATCAGCAGCAGGGTCAGGCAGGCTTCCAGCCAGCCGAAGTGGTTGAACAGCGGCAGGCCGTGGCCACTGCCAAAATCCAGTACTGACAGCGCGCTGTTGATGCCAGCCGCCAGCAGGCCGGCCCCCAGAAACAGCACAAGCTGGCCACCGATGGCCGGGAAGCGCTCCACCACCTGGCGCTTGAGAGCAGCCCCTCGCCCCGCTTGCGGCATGAACAGCAAGGCCAGCAAGGGCGCCACCAGGGCGATCACCGCCAGAATGCTGAGTCCGGGCCAGAAACGGTGGATCACCAGCACCAGCAGTGCCAGGGTCACCGGTAGCCCCAGGGTCTGGAGCCGCAGCGGATAACCTTCAAAGGTCTCCACACCGAGTCGCTCTACCTGCCAGGCCGTCAGCCCCATGGCCAGCAAGGCCGCCAGTATGCCAAAAGGCAGTATGCTGCCCAGTTGCAGACCCGGTGCATAGGTGAGGGCCACCGCCATGGCGACGAAGAAGGGGGACCAAAACGCAGCAGCACAGAAGATCCGGCTCAGCACCATGACCTGACGCCGCTCCAGCGTCCCGTTGCGCTCCAGCCGATCGCCGATGATGAAGAGCACCGAAAGATTGATGACGGCCCCCAGCAGATTGAGGCTGGCCATGGTGCTCCACAGCCCCTTGCGACCGGACCAGGAGGCGGTGCCGGTCAAGAGGCCGGAGGTAGCCAGATTGAGGGTGCTCACTGCGGCAAACATGGTCAGCATGTTGATGTTCGGCAAGAGCCAGTCACCTGGGCTGAGGCTGGCCCCCCGCCACCAGGAAAAGAGCAGCAGCAGGAGCGCCGCGCCGTAGAGGGCCAGCGCCTGGCGCCGTGCGGCCCCCACCAGCCAGGGCCAGGTGAGCAGGGAGGCGGCCCAGGCCGCGATGGCGGCGGGCCAGGGGGAGAAGTCCAGATAGAGGTGCAGCAGGTTGAGCAGCCACATCCCCAGGATCAGAAAGCCTGACCAGCGCTTGACCATACAACGGCCTCGGTCAGGGGATCAGAGGCACTGATCCATGTCCAGGGAAGGTTTGTCGCACTCGGGGCGGCCCACAATCCTGGCGGGCACGCCAGCGACCGTGGTGTGAGGCGGCACCGGGTTGATCACCACGCTGCCGGCACCGATCTTGGCGCCGACGCCCACCTCGATGTTGCCGAGGACCTTGGCCCCCGCCCCTATCATCACCCCTTCCCGGATTTTGGGGTGACGATCACCACTCTCCTTGCCGGTCCCTCCCAGAGTCACACTCTGAAGGATGGAGACGTCGTTCTCGATGACGGCGGTTTCGCCGACCACGATACCGGTGGCATGGTCAAACATGATGCCCTTGCCGATGCGGGCGGCCGGGTGTACATCCACGCCGAACACCACGGAGATCTGGTTTTGCAGATAGAGCGCCAGGGCACGGCGTCCCTGACGCCACAGCCAGTTGGCCACCCGATACCCCTGAAGAGCATGGAATCCCTTGAGGTAGAGCAGCGGGGTGGAGAAGAGGTCGACCGCCGGGTCGCGATCCTGCACCGCGCAGATGTCGGCGGCCACTGCGGCCAGCAGCTCGGGTTCGCTGCGCAGGGCCAGCTCGATCACTTCCCGCAAGGCGATGGCAGGCATGGTGGTGCTGTCGAGCTTGTTGGCGAGCTGGAAGCTCAGCGCCGAGCGCAAATCCCGGTGATTGAGAATGGTGGAATGAAAGAAGCTGGCCAGCATGGGCTCCTGGGCCGCCATGCTCTGCGCTTCCTGCTGAATTTTTTGCCAGGTTCTGGCAACCAGATCATCCATGTTACAGCCTACTGTTGTTCAGGGTGAGTGCTTTGTCGTTCTTTTGTCAGCACCGAGATGGGGTCCATGTGAATGATCACATCCATCCGCTCGAAGGCCTGGCGGACGGCCAGTTCAGCCTCGTCGGCTATCTGATGGGCCCTGACCAGAGGCAGTTGATCATCGAGTTCCAGATGCAACTGCACGAAACGGGTCGGCCCGGATTGGCGGGTACGCAGGTCATGTACGCCATGCACCCCCTCTACGGCACAGCAGAGGGCCATTATTCTCGCTTGTTCCTCCTCTGGCAACTGACGATCGAGCAGGGCCTGCACCGATTCGTAACCGATATGGACGGCCCCCCACACCAGGAACAGACCGATCAGAATGGCAAACAGGCCGTCGGCCCAGTACCACCCCTGCCCCGCCAGCACCAGTGCTACCAGCACGCCGCCATTGAGCAGCAGGTCGGAACGGTAGTGCAGCATGTCGGCCTTGATGGCCACACTGTTAGTCTTGCGGATGACAAAGCCCTGGAAGCTCACCAGCAACAGGGTCAGCACGATGGAGCCGACGCTGACCCAGATCCCCGCCTCCAGGCGCACCACGGGCACCTGATTCAGCATCGACGAGATGCCGTGCATCACCAGCAGCAGGGCGGACCCCGAGATGAAGGCCGACTGCACCAGACCCGCCAGGGACTCCGCCTTGCCGTGGCCGAAGCGATGCTCTTCGTCGGCAGGGGCCAGTGCATAACGGATGGCCAGCAGATTGATGAGAGAGGCGCTGATGTCCATGAAGGAATCGGTCAGGGATGCCAGCAGGCTGGATGAATCCGTCATCAGCCAGGCGATCAGTTTGCCCAGGATGAGCAGGGTGGCGGTGGTCACAGCGGCCATGCTGGCCAGGGTGACCCAGCGGGAATAGTGTTGGTGGCTCAAAACCGGCTTTCCTCCGACGCGTAAAAACTTATTATACCCTGACCCGGACGTCAGTTTGGCGTGCAAAATCAACAGAGTGACTCCCAGATGAACAAAATACTCCTGGTCGACGACGATCTCGAACTGACCCAGCTGCTCACCGAAATCCTGACCCTGGAGGGGTTTGAGGTCACCGTCGCCGAGGATGGGGAAGAGGGATTGCAGCGACTGGCAGAACAGGCTTTCGACCTGGTGCTGCTGGACGTCATGATGCCCAGACTCAACGGTTTCGCGATGCTGACCCGGCTGCGCAAGACCCACGACACCCCGGTGTTGATGCTGACCGCCCGTGGCGACAGCCAGGATCGGGTCAACGGGCTGGAGGCCGGTGCCGACGACTATCTCGCCAAGCCGTTCGACGACAGGGAGCTGCTGGCCCGGGTGCGCGCCATCCTGCGTCGAACCCAGAGCCAGGCTCCCCAGCGCGGCGGCAGCTCGGAAGAGGTGCGCTTCATGGATCTGGTGCTGCAGCCCGGCCTACAACAGGCTCGCTGCGACGATCAGTTGCTGGAACTCACCGCCACCGAGTTCGGCCTGCTGGAGTGCCTGCTGCGCAATCCGGGCCAGATCGTCAGCAAGGGCCTGCTCTCCGAGCAGGTGCTGGGCAAGAAGCTCGAACCCTTCGATCGGGCCATCGACATGCACCTGAGCAACCTGCGCAAGAAGCTGCCGGAGCGGGCTGACGGCCAGCCCCGCTTCAAGACAGTGCGGGGACGAGGCTACCTGTGGCTGGAGCAGGCATGAAATCGGCCCGCACCTTCAACGGCCTTTCCACCCAGATCTTCCTCTGGTTCTGGTTCATCCTGCTGCTGGTCGTGGCCGCGGTGGTAATCCTACCCACCCTGGACCCCCGCAACATCATCCCGCTGCCGGCCCACGAGATTACCCGTCTCAACAACAACCTGGCGGCGCTGCAACGGGGCGCGGATCCCGAGCAGGATTTCGATCTGGCCAAGGCCATCGATGCCGCGGGCCTTTTGCCGGTGGACAACATCTATCTACGCGATGCCAAGGGGCAGATGCAGTCCAGCACCCGGCTGAGCAAGTTCGTGATCCGTTTCATGCTCGACTCGGACAACCCGGCCAAGCCCATGCTGGGCAGCGAACACCAGCGCGCCATCGCCGGCCCCTTCCAGATGGTCCATCACGGCCAGACCTATCACGTCTATTTCGGTCTGAACGTCGAAAACTCCTACCTGTTCCTCTTCATCCAGATCCTGGATCACCCCATCCAGATCCTGGGCATCGCCATGCTGGTCAGCACCCCGCTCTGTCTGTTGCTCGCCTGGCGCCTGACCCGCCCCATACTGCAGTTGCAGCAGTCGGTCTCCCAACTCGCCCAGGGCAACCTGGAAATACAGATCCCCAACCTGGGGCGGCGCGACGAGATAGGCCAGCTGGCCGAACATGTCAGTCGCATGGTCGATACCCTCAAGGACATGATCCAGAAGCAGAAGCAGTTGCTCTCCGACATCTCCCACGAGCTGCGCAGCCCCCTGACCCGCATCCAGCTCGCACAGGCGCTGATCCGCCGCAAGCAGGGGGACAGCGCCGAGCTGGCGCGCATCGAAGGGGAGATAGCCCGGCTCGACAAGCTGATAGGGGATCTGCTGGATCTGTCGCGGGTGCAGCAACATGTGGAGGCGCCGGTGACGCTGCCCCTGGCGGAGCTGCTGGAGCCCATCCTGGACGATGCCATGTTCGAGGCAAACCAGAACGGCAAACAGCTCAGGCTCCCTTCCCTGCCCGCCGAATCCCTCACCATGTGGCCGGAACTGTTGGCCCGCGCCCTGGAAAATCCCCTGCGCAACGCCCTCAAGTATGCCCGCGAGTTCATCAAGGTGGACTGGTACCGGGAGGGACGGGAATGGGTGATGACCATACGGGATGACGGCCCTGGCGTGCCGGTGGAGCAGCAGCCCCGGTTGTTCCTGCCCTTCTTTCGGGTGGACGATGCCCGCAACGCCAAGACCGGGGGCACTGGTCTCGGCCTTGCCATCGCCGCCGAGGCGATCCAACGTCATGGGGGGACCATCCGGGCCAGCAGCAATCAGCCGACCGGACTGGTCATCACCATCCGCCTGCCCATGCCCTGACCTCCCCCTTTTCATCGGCACGGGTGCTGGGTATGCTGGCGCCCGTTTCGCACCAGCCCAGGATCCTTCCATGCTCGATATCGTGCTCTACCAACCGGAAATCCCCCCCAACACCGGCAACATCATTCGCCTCTGCGCCAATACCGGCTACCGGTTACACCTGATAGAGCCCCTGGGGTTCGAGTGGGATGACAAACGGGTCAAGCGGGCCGGGCTCGACTATCACGAGTTTGCCGACGTCAAGCGCTGGCCTGACTATGAGGCGTTTCTGGCGGCCGTCGCCCCCCAACGGGTCTTTGCCTGCACCACCAAGGGACGCACCGCCCACTCGGCGGCCCGGTTTGCCCCCGGTGACGCCCTGCTGTTCGGGCCCGAGAGCCGAGGCCTGCCCATGGAGATCATCGAGAGCCTGCCATTCGAGCAGCGGCTGCGCATTCCCATGCTGCCCCAGAGCCGCAGCATGAATCTGGCCAACGCCGTCGCGGTGTTCGTCTACGAGAGCTGGCGACAGTTCGACTATTCAGGCTCGCTCTGACCGCTGACGATATTGGCAAGGCGGCCAGAATTCAGACTGACTGCGCCGTCCCCTGCCCCGCCAGCAGCCGTCCATCACGCTCCAGTCGCCAGCAGAGCCAGCCCAGCGTCAGGCCACGACCTGCCATCAGGGCACTCATGGCGGCCCACAGGGCCGCCACACCCCATCCCTGGCAGAGCCACCAGATGGGAAAGAAGCCGGCAAACACCGCCACCAGCATGCTGTTGCGCATCTCCCGGGCCCGGGTGGCGCCGATAAAGACCCCGTCCAGCAGGAAGCACCAGACCGCCAGCAGCGGCATGGCCACCAGCCAGGGGAGCTGACGTTGCGCCTCGGCGATCACCGCCGGTATGTCGGTAATGTGACGGATGAGCCAGTGGCCCCCCAGGGCAAACGAGAGGGTGAATGCCAGGGCGATCAGCAGCGCCCAGCCCAGATTGAGGACGATGGCCTCCCGCAGCAGCGACCGATCGCGCCGCCCAATGGCGCGCCCTACCATGGCTTCCACCGCATAGGCAAATCCATCCAGCCCGTAGGAAATCAGCATCAGGAAATTGAGCAGCACCGCATTGGCGGCCACCGCCACATCCCCCAGCCTGGCCCCCTGTAGAGTCATGAACACGAAGCAGAGTTGCAGACAGAGGGAGCGGATGAAAATATCCCGGTTCAGGGCGAGCAGCCGCAGCAGGGCCGGCCACTGGCGCCAGCGCTGCCAGGCGTTGTGCCACACCCCGGGATCAAGTCGGCGCAGATGCCGGCTCACCAGCCAGAACCCCACCCCGAGCGTGCTGTAATCCGCCAGCAGGGAAGCTGCGGCCACCCCTTTCACCTGCCAGCCCAATCCCAGCACGAACCAGGCATCCAGCACCATGTTGACGAGATTGCCCAGGATCAGCAGCAGCATGGGACTGCGTGCATCCTGCATGCCCAGCAACCACCCCATGATGACCAGATTGCACAAGGCCGCCGGGGCGCTCCAGACCCGCACCGACACATATTGACCGGCATAGGTCTGTACCTCGGAAGAGCCGCCACCGAGGGCGATGATGGCCGGCAGGAACGGCAACAACAGGAGCAACAGCGCCATGCCCAGTCCGATCGCCAAGCCCAGGGCCCGCGCCAGGGTGTCGAGCTGCCCTTCGGCATGGGCTGCACCTTGAGCCTGAGCGGTCAGCCCTGTGGTGGACATGCGCAGGAAGCCAAGCAACCAGAACAGCAGATTGATGAAGGTCGCACCGACCGAAACGCCGCCGAGAAACCAGGCCTGGCCAAGATGACCGATCACCCAGGTGTCCACCAGCCCCAGCAAGGGCGTGGTGACGTTGGAGAACACCATGGGCAGGGCCAGGGCGAAGACGGCTCTGTGGCGGCGAGGATCCTTCAGCCAGGCGGGAATCAGCATGGTGCGCGCCGGGCTCACTCGCCAACCAGCCGCACGATGCGCGCGAAGTCGGCCACCATGGCCTGCATGTCCACGTGGGGCACCTCACCCGGTGCCACTTTGGGTCGGAAGGTGGCCACCAGCTTCCCCTCGGGGTTGATCAGCACGATGGAGGCGGAGTGGTCTATCAGGTAATCCTTGCGATCCCCTTCCACGATGGAATAGACCAGCCCCAGATTGCGGACCAGAGGAAAGAGGGCACTGTGAGGTGCTGTCGCCGCCTTGAACTCGGGCTCGAAGAAGGCGGTATAGCTCTTCAGGCGGGCGCTGTCATCCCGCTGGGGATCCGCCGAGATGAATACCACCTGGCTAGTGGGGGCTATCTTCTTCAACGCCGGATAGACGCTGCGCAGATCCGCCAGCGTGGTCGGACAGACATCCGGGCAGTAGGTGTAGCCGATGAACAGAAAGCTCCAGTGTCCCGTCAGGTTGGCAGGGGTAAAGGGCTGTGCATCCGCATCCGTGAGGGTAAACGGGTTGATGTCTCGCCCCGCCGGGTAGTAATCGGCCTGTTCCGGCACCGCGGGCTGACTCCAGTAATAAGCCGCCGCAATGGCGCCGATGAACAGCAACAACAGCAGGTAAAAGCGTGATTTAACCATATAAAACAAAGCCTTGCTTATGTTATAAGCCCAGGGAGAAAAACCGGTAGGGGTCATTGTAACCCGCCCGCCCCCGCCGCTGGCTAGTCTTGCATCCCGGCGGGAAAGCGTCTGTGCCATGGATCAGCCGCATCAGCGCCAAAACAAGAGCCCCGCTCTGGCGGGGCTCTTGTCTGTACAGGAAGAGGGATCAGGGCCGCAGCCTGTGCTGCGGCTGGGCGCGTCTCAGGGGGACGCGCAGCGGGATGACGGGGGCAGTCCAGGGCTCATCCGGCAATCCGATGTCGTGATGACGGCGAAACAGACGAACCAGGCGGACAATCTTGTCTTTGGGGCACCCAAGCCAGATGGTCCAACCATCTCCCTTGTGATAGACCCAGAGCGCATAGAACCATGTCATCCGACTGCCCTTGATGAATCGGGTGATGGAAGATGCGGGCGCTGCGGCCGGCACCGGATCCCACGGCGAGCTTGAAGCCATACCTGTCCTCCTTGCTCAACAGGTCACGCTGACGGGTCTCTTTGTCCCCAACGACGAACCAACCACGGCAGCGTACTGACTGTACGAGTCCCCAGTCTGAGGCGACTCTCCCTTCTGCGCACCGACTCGGCGATCATGCATCCCTGCCATGGCGTACTGCCCGGTGCGACTCCCCCTTCCCTGATCACCGACCATGACAGGGGCCTTATCAAAGGATATATCCGAAATGCATGTCGTGCGGCGAGACTGTGCGCACAGGAAGGAGAAGCGAAAAGGTGGGGAGGGAGATGCCATCGGCAGATGAAAATGAAGAGGCCTCCCGCAGGAGGCCTCTTCATCGCATCGGATGTTTACATCCAGTCGGCGTTGCGGATCACGCCGACCGCCAGGCCCTCTATGGTAAGGTGCTGACTGGCGAGATCCACCTCGATGGGGGAGAGCTCTTCGTTTTCCGGCAGCAGCCACACCTGGCTGCCCTTGCGCTGGAAGCGCTTGACGGTGACGTCTTCGTCCAGACGTGCCACCACGACCTGGCCGTTGCGTACCTCCTGGGTCTTGTGTACCGCCAGCAGGTCCCCGTCCATGATGCCGATGTTCTTCATGCTCATGCCCTGCACCCGCAGCAGGAAGTCTGCCCGCGGGTGGAACAGGGCGGGATCCACCTGGTAGTGGCTCTCGATGTGTTCCTGGGCCAGGATGGGTTCCCCGGCCGCCACCTTGCCAATCAGTGGCAGGCCGTTTTCTTCAGGCTGCACGTCCTCTTCTTCGAGCAGCAGACGAATGCCGCGGGACGTACCCGGCATGATCTCGATGACCCCTTTTTTGGCCAGGGCCTTCAGATGTTCTTCGGCCGCGTTGGCCGACTTGAAGCCAAGCTTCTGGGCAATCTCGGCGCGAGTCGGCGGCATGCCGGTCTCGTTCATGTTCGCCTTGATGAGCTCGAGTACTTCAGCCTGGCGAGGGGTAAGGGGTTTCATAGCATGGGCACCTGTCTTTTTATACAGCACACTGGCAGTATATACAGTGCTGGGGCCAAGGCAAGGCGCAACTGGCATTTGTCGCGACCCGACGCACATTTGTCCCTCCCCCTGCTCTGAAGTGCCGACTCATCGTACCTCTCGGCGACAAGCAGCCGGTGATTTGCTATGCTCACGCCGCATTTTTTTGGAGAGCAGACGCACATGTCCCTTGGACAGAAGATATTCAGAGCCATCCTGCAATGGCCGGTCAGCGGCTTGGTCAATCACAAGAGCCTGCCGGAAAACCCCATCACCGAGCTCAAGCTGGATCCGGCCAGACCCATCGTCTATGCCCTGAAGACCAGCTCGATCACCGACCTGATGACCCTGCAACAGTGCTGCGAGGATCTCGGCCTGCCCGGCCCCTTCACGCCGCTGGAGCTGAACGGTCAGCTGCTGCCACGCTACGTCTGTCTGGACCGTCCGCCTCCCCTGTTCGGCACGCGCAACAAGCCGCTCCCCTTCCTGCAGGAGTTCCACCAGCTGCTGGACCTGCACAAGCAGGATCCGGCGCTGGACATCCAGGTAGTACCCGTCACCCTGTTCTGGGGCCGCGCCCCGGGCCGGGAAGGCGAGGAGGCCTCCGGCTGGAACATCATCAGCAGCCTGGCGCCAAACCGCCTGAAGAAGGCGCTGATCGTGATCCTGAAAGGGCGCGAGAACCTGGTGCGCTTCTCCCCGCCCCTCTCCCTGCGCTACATGGCGGACAAGCACGGCACCGACGAGGCCATCGCCCACAAGCTGGCGCGGGTGGCCCGTACCCACTTCAGCCGCCAGCAGCTGGCCGCCACCGGGCCCAAGCTGCCGAACC
The DNA here is from genome assembly GCF_022869435.1 of Aeromonas sp. LsrichE-8G. Classification (NCBI taxonomy): domain Bacteria; kingdom Pseudomonadati; phylum Pseudomonadota; class Gammaproteobacteria; order Aeromonadales; family Aeromonadaceae; genus Aeromonas; species Aeromonas sp. LsrichE-8G. Next base: position 4,727 of record NZ_JALIHH010000133.1, on the reverse strand, counting down.
GCAACCTGCTGTTCAAGCAACTGCTGGATTCGAGCGTGATCCAGCAGGCCATCGAGGAGGAGGCCAGACGGGAAGGGATCAGCCTGGAGAAGGCGCAAAAGCGTGCCCACGGCTACATGGACGAGATCGCCTCCAATTTCTCCTATCGGTTGATCCGCCTCGGGGAGAGTTTCCTCGGCTGGCTGTGGAACAAGCTCTATCGCGGCCTCTCGGTCAACGGAGCAGAGCAGGTGCGTCAGCTGGCCCAGGAAGGGCACGAGATCGTCTACGTCCCCTGCCATCGCAGCCACATGGATTACCTGCTGCTCTCCTACGTCATCTACCACCAGGGCATGGTGCCGCCCCACATCGCGGCGGGCATCAACCTCAACTTCTGGCCGGCGGGCCCCATCTTCCGCCACGGCGGCGCCTTCTTCATCCGCCGCACCTTCAAGGGCAATCCGCTCTACAGCACGGTATTCCGGGAGTACCTCAACCTGCTGTTCGCCAAGGGCTACTCGGTGGAGTTTTTCACCGAGGGCGGGCGTTCGCGTACGGGTCGCCTGCTGCCCCCCAAGACCGGCATGCTGGCCATGACCCTGCAGGCCATGATGCGCGGGCTGGACAGGCCGGTGACCCTGGTCCCCGTCTACCTCGGCTACGAGCACGTGATGGAGGTTAACACCTACCACAACGAACTCAAGGGGAGCCGCAAGGAGAAGGAGAGCTTCCTGCAGGTGCTCGGCATCCTGCGCAAGCTGCGCAACTATGGCCGCGGCTTCGTCAACTTCGGTGAGCCGCTGACCCTCAACAATTACCTCAACGAGCACGTGCCCAGCTGGAAGGAGCACATCGGCGAGGAGGAGCGTCCCGAGTGGATGGCCTCCACCGTCAACCAGTTGGCCGAGCTGCTGATGACCCGCATCAACGATGCCGCCGCCGTCAACGGCCTGACCCTGAGTGCCCTGGCCCTGCTGGCCGCCGAGCGCCACGCCCTGACCCGGGACGAACTCCAGGCCCAGCTCAACACCTATCTGGACCTGCTCAAGCAGGTGCCCTACAGCCCGCACAGCACCATGCCGGACGAGGACGCCAGGACCCTGCTGGAGCAGGCGATGGAGCTCAACAAGTTCGAGGTGAGCGAGGACAAGCTGGGCCAGATCATCAGCCTGGACCGCTATCAGGCGATCCTGCTCACCTACTACCGCAACAACATACTGCACCTGTTCGCCATGCCCTCCCTGGTGGCGGCCCTGATCGAGCGGTGCGAGGGGATCTCCCGCAGCGAGATCGTCGCCCGCTGTGTCGACATCTACCCCCTGCTCAAGACCGAACTCTTCCTGCGCTATGAAGAGGACGAGCTGCCTGAACTGATCGATGCCCTGCTGGCCGAGCTGTTACGCCAGCAACTGGTCGAGGCCCGCGACGGCGGCTACTGGGTCAACCCCGGCAACCAGATGCGCCTGCTGCTCTTGGCCGAAAGCATCCAGGAGACCCTGCAGCGCTACGCCATCGTGCTGACCCGCATGCTGGCCCAGCCCCACATCGAGGCGGAGCAGCTGGAAGCGGACGGCCTGATGATGGCGGAGCGCCTCGGCACCCTGCACGGCATCAACGCCCCCGAGTTCTTCGACCAGAAGCTGTTCAGCACCCTGATCCACACACTGCGCAGCGAAGGCTATCTGGATCCGGGCTGCAAACCGGATCTCGGCCGCTTCCAGGCATTGGCCGACAACATAGTGCCGCTGCTCAGCAACAAGATCCGCCGCACCATCCAGGCGGGCAACCGGCTCTGAGGCGTCGACACCCAACAAAAAGGCCGCATCATGCGGCCTTTTTTCATTAAGGAAGGAGCGCGGGTTAGAGGTAGTGAACCATCACCCCGAGCAGCACCAGCGCCCCCACATAGTTGTTGTTGAGAAACGCCTGGAAACAGGCCTCACGCTGCCGCTCCCGGATCAGTCGCTGCTGGTAGACGAACAGCGCCGCCGCCCCCAGCAGTCCCCAGTAATAACCGGATCCCAACCCCATCAGCTGCCCGACCCCCAGCAGGATCAGCAGGGTCGCCAGTTGCAGCGCGCCGATGATCCGCTTGTCGTGGCGACCGAACAGGATGGCGCTCGATTTCAGGCCGAGCTTGAGGTCGTCATCCCTGTCCACCATGGCGTACTCGGTGTCATAGGCAATGGTCCACAGCAGGTTGGCAAGAAACAACAGCCAGGCTTCCGGCGGCAGGGTATTGGCCTGGGCCGCATAGGCCATGGGAATGGACCAGGAGAAGGCCATGCCGAGCACCAGCTGGGGGATGGGGATGAAGCGCTTCATGAAGGGGTAGCAGACCGCCAGCAGCAGACCGGCAAAGGACAGGCTGATGGTGAGCGGGTTCAACGTCAGCACCAGGGCGAACGAGAGAAGCGCCAGCACAGCGAACAGCACCAGCACTTCCCGCTCGGCGACCCGCCCCATGGGCAGCGGTCGCCCGGCGGTGCGTTTCACATGACCATCGAAGTTGCGATCCGCATAGTCATTGATGACACAGCCGGCGGAGCGCATCAGGAAGACGCCCACCACGAACACGGTCAGGATCCAGGGGTCAGGCAGGCCACCAGCCGCCAGACAGAGCGCCCACAGGGTCGGCCACAGCAGCAGCAGGGTACCGATGGGCTTGTCGATGCGGGCCAACTGCGCATAGGCCAGTCCCCGCTCCTTGGTTAACAGCTTCACTCCAGCTCCTTATCCGATGGCAACGAATGAGACGATAGCGAGGGCAGGAAAAGTTCATGGACCAGCAGTGGCCATTGCCCCAGAAACAGGCGGGAACGACGCCCCCAGACGGTAGCGGCCGGACACCAGGGATTGCTCGCTATCTCGAAACAGGCCAGTTGCAGGTGATCCCGCCGCGCCGGTGCATCACCGAAAATGCGCTCTCCCAGCGGCTGCTCTCCCAGATCCTGCAAACCGCCCCCCTGCAAGGCCGCTTCGGCAAACAGGGTCCAACCCAGGATGGCAGGCCCGCCATCACCGTGCAGGATCACCTCGCGGCACATGCCCACGGGGGCCGACACCGCCACCAGCGCCTGCTCGTCCACCGTCAGCGACACGGCGCGATTGCCGAGCAGTTGCACCGAGAGGTGATGATTGTAACGACGCAGGCGCCGGGTCATGGAATCGGCCTCCAGCAACCAGGGACGCAGCGCCTCGGGCGGTTCGCACTCTGCAGGCCCCCGCCACGGGACGAGCTGGACGAGGGGAACAGTCAACTCGGACTTCACAGCTTCACCATCCGGAGATTTCCGTTGTCAGGTTAAAAACCGGTTTATTATCCGTAAATCAATGGCGAATTGTAAGAACATCCGTGCTTGACGGCCCCGATGGCAGCATCAAAAATGGGGCATCCGTCGCTGCCGAGCCATCCAGATGAAGATCTTCAGAATTCTGCTGCTGTCCCTGGGGTGTACCCTCTTGAATATACAGGCCTTCGCCAATGAGGAAGAGGCCACCGATCCCGCCTCCTCCGCCGTCCAGCCGGGATTCGCCTATCACGCTCTGGATCCGGACATCATCACCAACTACCTTGGCGACGGCAAAACCCTCGGCTATGTACGGGTGACGGTAGAGCTGATGGCCACGGATGCTGCCGACCTCAAGTTGCTGGAGCAGCACGACCCCCTGATCCGCGACGCCATCATCCGGCTGATTGGCAGCAAGACGGGCGCACAGATCAAGTCCCTGGTGAACCGGGAAGAGCTGCGCAAGGAGTGTGAGGCCAAGGTCAACGAACTGCTGGTCAAGGAGACGGGCAAGAAGGCGGTCCGCGAGCTCATCTTCACCAAATACCTGTACCAGTAACCACACCGGGAGGGGTCCTGCCCCTCTCACCCGTTGCATTCACTGTCGAGGACGTCATGGGTCACAAGACGCTGTGTGAGTGGCGCCGTCACGAGATCCCCGCCGATCTCAAGACGCTGCGCAAGATTGTGCGCAAACCCAAATTCGTGTGTGGCAAGTGTGCCCGCAGCGCCAATGACAAGGATTACCTGTGCCAGCCGCTGCGGCTGAAGCATAAAGAAGGGTAGGTCCCTCTTCTCACGAAGAGGTTCACGCAATATTTCAGAAGAGAGAGGAAGACTGATTTATTGATCAGTCCAGCCATGGCGACCCTGTTCAAACAGGCGACGGGCCTGCACGTCGTTGGGACAGACGCCGCGATACTCCTCTCCCGACCGTCCTGCCAGATAGAGATGCTCGGGTCGGCAATACCAGGCCAGCCCCTTCTGGCGACCCAGCTCCCAAAGGGCAACGTCCACTTTTTCCCCGCACTGGGTCTGGTGAAAAGCCACCCGATCGCCAGCAAAACCGAGCTTGCCGTCCGCCTCTCCCACGTCGCTCCACACCTTCTCGCAAGGGTCGTCGGAGTTGGAAACACAGCCCCCGAGCAGGGCGGCACAAAACATGATGACGAGTGAGCGCATATTCATCCTTGGCGTCGTTGGAATCGTTGTTGAGCCGCTGCCTGCCTTGTACAGCGTCATTTGAGCAGTTCATTCTAACCAGCCCGCCCCGTTCTCACCAAGGGCTGCCCCCCTCGCCACACAAAAAATCGGTTCTTCGCGGGATCCTGGGAAAGTGGAAGTTGACAGACAGGGTGCTGGTAAACTGGTTGTCGCCAAACACACCACCACCATCACCCTGCTGTCGCCGTGCATCATATTGATATTGCCTCCTTCTGGCCAGGTTATACCGTCATC
>NZ_JALIHH010000132.1:0-6023 GCF_022869435.1 Aeromonas sp. LsrichE-8G | reverse complement strand
GGCATCTTGCTGAATACTGCTTCCGGTTTAATCATCGTTTTGACCTCAAGAGTATGTTTGTTGAATTGGGGCATGCAGTCGTGGCAAGCCCTCCGATGCCATATCGGCTCTTGAAGCTGGCTGAGGGTCATGGGTAATCAGGTTATGTTTTAGCTGTGTCAACAAAAAGGAAGATAACATGAAGAAGACTGCGTTTGTTTTGGCCGCCCTGCTGGCCGTTTCTGCTAATGCCATGGCTGCCGAAGAAACTGGCGGTGCTGCAGGTGCGGGGGCGAGCGGTGCTGCTGCGGGTGTGGCTGGTACTACCATTGCAATTGGGGCTGCTGCTGCACTGGTTACTGTGATTGCGGTATCTGAATCCAACAACCGTAACAACAATACCAATACCACCACCTCAACCCGATAATATTCAACAAGGCTGCTCTGTTTGAGCAGCCTTGTTTTTCTTCTTATCCCTCATGGATGGTGTATTGCGCGTGGCACAGTATTTATCTTATTTCCCCTCCCGATTATTGGTATGGTCAGCCACGTTCTTATTGGCTGGCTGCAGCAACTCGACCCATCAGACGATCGAGACTCTGGGTTATGTGTTCAACAAGCCTGATGATATTGTTCTGACCTCATCCGAGCTGAGAGCGCTACCCTATGCGAGTGCCTATATCAAGGTGGGCGATCTCCCCCAGGCGTTGGTTGTACTGGCATATGTCAATGGTCCGCGCATGTCATGGATGAGCGCCGATGGTGTGATGTTTGTGACCCAGCATGGGCGCTTGATTAAAACAGTGGGTTTGCCAAATGATTTACGCTATCTGGGGAGTCTGGATAAGGATCCGCTGAAGACTTCACGGTTAGACAAGACACCCTCGATGGTGTGGTATAGCGTCGCTGAGTGGTCGAAAAAATACACCAGTGGCTATCCCTTGAGTATGCATTACACGCAGATGGGGAATGAGGTTCTGAATATTATGGACCGCCCCTATAAAACGACGATTGTAGAAGAGCATGTCGTTACCGCCCCGAATGAAGAGCGATGGCTGAATCATTTCTGGATCGATGAGCAGACAGGTCAAGTTCGTAAATTCCAGCAGCAATTAGGCCCTTCCTTGCCAATGATCGAAATGACATTCCTTAAGCCCTATTCATCATGAAAATAATATATAGCTTATTGCTCGCAGCCTTGGGGGCTGCCCCTGTTATGGCAGATGTGTCCGTATCTGTTTGGTGGCAAGGTCAACCGACAGCAACAATGACTCATCCCCAGTCCATGCTGTTGAGTGACGCGTTGTTAAACTCGGCAGTCTCTCAGTACGATAATTATTGGCCTGTCGCTCATATTTCTACTCCTGCGCGCCAAAAAGACATTGAGTATCAACAGCAAGCCGTGCTGAAGGATCTCAGATTGCTGGCAACGTACTGGCAGCAGCATGATGAAGCTGAGCTCGCCCATGCCGCTTTACAGTTGAATCAACAGTTACAGCAGTTGCATTTGACAGGGCGTTTCGAATTGCCTGTGGATCCGGATATCAGCCTGGCGCCCTCAGGTGCCAACCCCGTATTGCAGGGGGATTATCAGCTGTATCTTGCCCCTCGCCGTTCGCAAATCTATCTGGCCGGCTTGATTGGTCGCCCTGGCGAGGCCCCGGTTTTGCCTGCGGCAGGGCTGAGAGAGTACTGGAAAAAGCTGGATCGCTTGTCCGGAAGTGATGACACCGGCGCGTATCTGATTTCCCCCAGTGGCAAATCTGAGTGGATCCCCGTTGCCATCTGGAATGAACGCCATGTTGAAGCCATGCCTGGTGCCACTCTGTTTGTCGGTTTTGCGCCGAGTGTGCTGCCTGAGCAATATACAGACTTGAATACACGCATGTTGACGTTGTTAGCGAATCGGATGCCAAAATGACTTATCCAAGACTCTCACTGATTGCCCTGCTGGTATCCTTTGCAACCCACGCTGATGCCGACATTTTTGAGCCGTTGGGTCCATCACAAAGTGACTTCGGCGGCGTTGGCTTGCTGCAAATGCCAACCGCCAGAATGGCCAAGACGGGTGAATTCAGTGCCAATTATGTTGATGATGATCAGTACCGTCGCTGGTCTATGTCAGTGCAGCCGTTCGACTGGCTTGAAGCCACTTTGCGTTATACCGACGTAAGAACTCGCCTTTATAGTGCAAACTCCGGATTCAGTGGTGACCAGAGTTACAAAGACAAGGGCATGGATGTCAAAGTCAGGTTGCTGGAAGAGTCTACCTGGATCCCGAATCTCTCTCTGGGTTTTCGTGACCTGATGGGGACGGGGCTGTTTGACAGTGAGTACATTGTCGGCAGCAAGCGTGTTGGCCCATTTGATTTCACCCTTGGTATGGGGTGGGGAAATATGGGGGAGAGCGGGAACATTACCAATCCTTTTTGCGAGTGGAAAAATGATTGGTGTTCACGAGATAATGGCTATTCCAGCGGTGGTGGCAAATTTGAAACAAAAAATATGTTCCACGGTAATGCTGCTTTGTTTGGGGGGGTTGAATACCAGACACCTTGGCAGCCACTTCGCCTGAAGCTGGAATATGATGGCAATGATTACAGTAATGAATTTGCCGGGAAAATTGATCATTCATCTCCTATCAATATAGGTGCTGTTTATCGTCTGTTTGATTACATGGACACTCATCTTAGTTATCAGAGGGGAAATACTCTGATGTGGGGGGTTACTCTTCGGACCAACTTTAATGATTTACGTCAGAATCATTTAGATGAGCCTCGCCCTGTGTATATCGCTGAAAAGGCCCCGATAGACTCGTCACACGTTGATTGGCCTGTCATGGCAGGACAGTTTGAAAGCAATGCTGGTTGGAATACAGCATCACTTTATAGTGACCAGTCCACTGTAACCTTGCTGGGTCAACAGCACAAATATAGGGACCAGCAAGAAGCGATCGATCGTACTGCTCTGGTTGCGATTAATCATCTGCCTGAGACTGTCGAAGAGTTGAGAGTCATTGAGCGCCAGCGAGATTTCCAGTTGCAAGAGACGGTGATTGATCTCGACTCTGTGCGAAAGGCGAACCAGCCCCAGGTTCTTGGGCAGGAGGCAGTGGTAGAAGAGCATCAAAAAGTACCTGCTCCTGTCCAGGGAACGCTCCGCTACCAATCTGAACCAGAGTGGTTCTCTTATTCATTTGACCCGGCCCTGACGCAATCTTTTGGTGGTCCTGAATCATTTTATATGTATCAGATAGGCATTAATGCCAACAGTGAGCTGCGTCTTTCCGATAAGGATTGGTTACAGGGTACGTTGTTCTTCAATATTGCGAACAATTACGACAAATTTAATTACAAAACACCACCTGCCGACACGGATTCGTTACCGAGAGTACGCACTTGGGTGAGAGAGTATGTCGACTCTTCCAATATTCTGCTGAACAACCTCCAGTTAACACATATGGAGCAACTTGGTCAGGAGTGGTACGGCCAGGCATACGGCGGCTATCTGGAAATGATGTACGCCGGTGTCGGGGGAGAGGTGCTTTATCGTCCTTTCGGTCAGTCATGGGCTCTGGGTCTGGATACCAACTGGGTCAAGCAGCGTGATTGGAACAACACCCTGAAGATGGCTGATTACGACGTTGCTACGGGTCACTTGACTGGCTATTGGCAGTTGCCTTTCATGGACAATGTCACTGCCAAGGTAGCTGTCGGGCGTTATCTGGCTGGTGACCTGGGGGCCACGTTTGATTTCTCCAAGCGCTTTGATTCCGGGATTGTGATGGGAGCATACGCAACCTTGACGGATGTTTCGGCTGAAGAGTATGGGGAAGGCAGTTTCACAAAAGGCATTTACATCACGATTCCCTTTGATCTCATGTTGATTCGTCCCACCACATCCAAGGGAACTATTGGATGGGTTCCTTTGACGAGGGATGGAGGGCAAATGCTCAGCCGTAGTCATACCTTGTATGACATGACAGAACGCCTGCCGTTGTAAATCCCTTCTCGGTATTGATTCGTTAGTCTGATGAGCCGTGATAGTGTTTTCACTGTCACGGCTTTTTTATGCATATGAGGCATAAATGGGAAGAGATTGCAGTTTGGTTCATAAGGTTTTTTGGGGAACGTCGGTCTTGTACTGGCTGCTGGGCATGCACTTTTTCATGCACAACCCGGGCGGGGCCGGTCTCTATCTGCCCTTCAACGCCTGGGGCTGGATCTTCGCCAGTCTGGTCATGGCCCTGGGGCTGTGGCAGGTCACTCTCAGCCAACGGCTGAGGGTCTCGCCACTGCTGACGGTCCTGTGGCTAGGCGGCTTGCTGATGTTACTGCCCATGGCCTATCCGGGCTTCGAGCTCAGGGACTATGCCATCCCCCGCCTGTTGGGGCTGTTTGCCGGTCTGCTGTTTCTTGCCTGCCTTTACCAGTGGCAACTGGAGCGTCAGATACGGGATCGGTTGCTTTATCTGCTGCTGGGGGCGGTGGCCATCGAGGCGCTGCTCGGCCTGGTGCAGTACTACCTGTTGGTACCGGGCAACTGGATAGGCTACGACACCCGGGCCAATCGTCCCTATGGCATCTTTCAGCAAGCCAATGTGATGGCGAGCTTTATGGCGACCGGTTTTTCATTGGCGATATGGCTTCAGATGCGAGGGCACGCCAATCCCTGGCTCAAGGGACTGCGTCATGGCGTGATCCTGACAACATCCTTGCTGCTGGTGGTACTGCAGTCCCGGATGGGTCAGCTGGGCGGCGCCTTGGCCCTGATCCTGTTGCTGCCGCAGTTGCATCGCGAGCGGCAACTGGGCCGGGTGCTGGGGCTGGTTGCGCTGGGCATAACGCTTGGGCTGGCATCCCAGTTCTGGATGGCGGGGGTCAGGCGGGGGCTGGAGATGTATCAGTCCGGCGGTATGAGATCCATCTACTGGCCCTATGCCGCCAAGCTGATCGCCGAAGCGCCCTGGACCGGCTGGGGCTATGGCAGTTTCGAGTCCGTATTCCTCCAGCACTACATGGCCGACAAGGCCCTCAATCCCGCCATGGTGCAGATCGAGTACAACCTGGATCACCCTCACAACGAATTCCTCTACTGGGCGGTGGAGGGCGGCCTGGCCCCCATGCTCGGCATGGCGCTGATGGGGGGGGGCTTGCTGTGGCGACTGGGTCGGGCCGGTTGGGTCAAGGGGTCGGCGCTATTGGCGTTGGTGATCCCCATACTGCTGCACACCCAGACCGAATATCCCTTCTACCACGCCATTGCCCTGTGGTGGGCGCTGCTGCTGCTCATTCATGTGCTGGATGCGGAGGTGGAGGAGCAGGCCCATGCCAACTGGCGGGAGTATGTCTGTCATCCCTGGCTGCTGCTGCGCTTCGCGGCCATAGCCATCCCCCTCATCGTCGTGCCCTTTATGCTGACGGCCCTGCATACCGCCTGGGTGGTGACCAAGTATGAACGGGGAGGGTACAAGCAGCCGGCGCTGTTGCTCGACATCGTCAATCCCCTGGCCTGGTTGACCCGGGTGGAGTTTGACGTCAACGCGGTGCGCCTGATGGTGGGTTTGCAGGCCAACAACAAGGCGGAGCTGGAAGCCTACCTCGACTGGGGGCAGGCGTTCGTGCGCCATACCCCCAGGGCCAACATCTACGCCAACATGGTGATCGCCCTCAATGCGTTGGGGCGGGCCGAAGAGGCCGACCGTCTGCGGGCCGATGCGTTGGTGCTCTATCCTGGTGAGCCCTTGCTCACCGGCTCGGCGGCCAAGTCGGTCGCTGCGACCCTGGAGCCCAAACCCTCCTCATGAGCGGGCCGGGCACCACTGTTCCTGACTCCATCACGGCCGCCTCGCGGCCGTGATCATTTCCATCCCAGGCAAGCTCACAGTCAGGATTGGCGCCGTCATTCCGCACCTGATTTTGCTATTTTCAGTGCTTGACGGCGATCGGCCGTTCTGATCTATTACTCTCTTTTGCAGGTAGATCATCATGGCCGCACCCGCTATCTCGATCCGTAACCTCGATCACCTTGGTTTGGTCGCCGCA
>NZ_JALIHH010000010.1:0-27517 GCF_022869435.1 Aeromonas sp. LsrichE-8G | reverse complement strand
AGTGTGCTAACGCCAGGAATCGCATGCGTTTCCTGGCGTTGGTTTCTGCCTTGGCGAGGGCCAAGAAATCGATTGGATCGGACATACTGAGTACAGTGAAACCAGAATAGAGCAATTAGATCACATCTTTAATCTGATTGGTATGAAACCTGTGTGGATTGCATTGGCATTGGCGACGAGTGCCGCCCAGGCGGCACCTGTTCACGACTGGTATGTGGGGGCTGGGGGTGGCTGGGCCTTTGCCCATGACATCGATGATTTCAGCCAGGGTGTCGGCAAGGACGCGACCGCCATCAACGCCTTTGTCGGCTACAACTACAACGAGAATCTGGGGGCAGAGCTCGGCTACCTCTCCACCGGTGACTGGGATATCGCCGGCCAGGACTTCAACAGCAAGGGGGCCACCCTGTCGGTCATTGGCCGTTTGCCCCTGGGGGACATCTTCTCTGTCTTTGCCGAAGGGGGCGGTTATCTCTATCACGTCGACTCCGTCAACGGGGGGGATGACAATCTGGCTCCCCTGGCGGGTCTGGGCCTGACCGCCAGACTGAGCGACTGGGTAGACATCCAGACCCGCTACCGCTACATGGTGCGAGTCGGGGACGATCCTGACAACGACAAGGTGGGCAGCGGTACCAAACGCTGGGTCAGCGACATCAGTACCGCCACCATCGAGCTGGTGCTTCACCCCAATCGCACCGTCGCCGCAGTGCCGGTGGCCGCGCCTCTGGTTGTGGCACCGCCGCCCCCGGCTCCCGAGCCGGTGGATCAGACCTTCAACCTGAGTTCGGATGTGCTGTTTGCCTTTGGCAAGGCGGAGCTCAAACCGGAGGGGATGCAGGCACTCGACGCCCTCTACCAGCAGATCGTCGACGTCAAACCCAAGGATGGCAGCGCCGTGGTGATGGGCTACACGGATCGCATCGGCTCGGATGCCAACAACCAGGCACTGTCGGAGGCCCGTGCAAGCACGGTCGCCAACTTCCTGATTGGCAAGGGGCTGCCCGCAGACAAGGTGAGCATCCAGGGCAACGGCGAGAGCAACCCGGTCACCGGCACCCAGTGTGATGCCATCAAGGCCAGGGCCGCCCTCATCGACTGCCTGGCCCCGGATCGCCGGGTCGAAATCCGGGTCACCGGCGTCAGCAATCCTGCCGAGCCCGCCCCCGCCGAGCAACCGGCACAATAACCTCCTCTTCCTTCACCGCCGTGCACAAAAAAGGGATGCCGAGGCATCCCTTCTGCATGTCTGTCCCCTTGGGATCAGAAGGAAGTACGACGATAGCGGCGGTACTCGGGACGCCAGAAGTTCGCCTCGATGGCCTGATCGATCACATCATCGGGGGTCTGCACCGCCTTGCCCTGCAACATGGCGGTCTTGGCCACCATCTTGGCGATGTAGCGGGAAACCTGATGGATGTCCGCCAGATCCGGCAGCAAGGAGCCCTCTTCCCCCTTCACCAGGGGTGAACAATCCGCCAGGGCACGGCTGGCCGACATCAGCATAGCATCGGTCACCCGGTTGGCACCGGAGGCGATCACCCCAAGGCCGATCCCCGGGAAGATGAAGGAGTTGTTGCACTGGGCGATGACGTAGCGCTTGCCCTTGTACTCCACCGGTGCGAACGGGCTGCCCGTGGCGACCAGCACCTGGCCGTCGGTCCAGCGAATGAGATCCGCCGGGGTGGCTTCCACCCGGGAAGTGGGGTTGGAGAGCGGGAAGATGATGGGACGGGCACAGTGCTTGTGCATGGTCTTGACCACCTCTTCGGTAAACAGACCCGGCTGGCCGGAGACCCCGATCAGGATGTCCGGGCGACCGTGCTCCATCACCTCCAGCAGGGAGATGTTGTCCCCCACCGGCCACTCCTTGATCCGCTCGACTGGCTGGGAGAGCTTGCGCTGGAAGTCGAGCTGGTTGGGGATCTTGTCGGTGATGAGACCGAATCGGTCCACCATGAAGACCCGGCCCCGCGCCTCGGCGTCGGTCAGCCCTTCGGCCTTCATCTGCGCCACGATCTGCTCGGCGATGCCACACCCGGCACTGCCCGCCCCGAGGAAGGCGACCCGCTTCTCGGAGAGTTTGGCACCGGAGGCCTTGCAGGCGGCGATGAGGCTGCCCAGGGTCACCGCGGCGGTCCCCTGAATGTCATCGTTGAAGCAGCACAGCTCATCCTTGTAGCGGTTGAGCAGCGGGGTGGCATTGCCCTGGGCGAAATCCTCGAACTGCAGCAGGATGTCCGGCCAGCGGCGCTTGACCGCCTGGATGAAGGCATCGACGAACTCGTCGTACTCTTCGCCGGAGATGCGCGGATGGCGCCACCCCATGTAGAAGGGGTCGTTCAGCAGCTGCTGGTTGTTGGTGCCCACATCCAGCACCACCGGCAGGCAGTAGGCCGGGGAGATGCCGCCACAGGCGGTGTAGAGGGAGAGCTTGCCGATGGGAATGCCCATGCCGCCGATGCCCTGATCCCCGAGGCCCAGGATGCGTTCGCCATCGGTGACCACGATCACCTTGACGTTCTGCTTGGTGGCGTTTTGCAGCATGTCATCGACCCTGTCCTTGTCCGGATAGGAGATGAAGAGGCCGCGGGCACGACGATAGATGTTGGAGAACTCCTCGCACGCCTTGCCGACCGTCGGGGTGTAGATGACCGGCAGCATTTCGGTGAGGTGGTTGTTCAGCAGGCGGTAGAAGAGCGTTTCGTTGGTATCCTGGATGTTGCGCAAATAGATGTGCTTGTCCATGTCGTTGCCAAACGCCATGAACTGGCGATAGGCACGCTCTGCCTGCTCTTCGATGGTTTCGATGTTCTGGGGCAGCAGACCTTCCAGATTGAAGCTGCTGCGTTCTTCGCTGGTGAAGGCGCTGCCCTTGTTGAGCAACGGCGTCTCCAGCAGGGCTGGACCTGCGTAGGGAATGTAGAGGGGACGTTTCTGATTATTATCTTCAAACATGGATCTGTACCTTGACTGTGTGGCCCGTCGATCCTATGGGCTTGAGCCAACAATTTCAAAGGGTTTGCACCTCCCTTGCGAAAGGTTTGCGACCCAGTCGACGAAAGGCCCCCGGAGTCTGACCCGTCAGACGGCGAAAACGGTTGGCAAAGTTGGCGCCGTCGCTGTATCCGACCCGGGCCGCCAACTCGGCCAGCGGCCAGTTGGTGTAGAGCAGCAACTGGCGCGCCTTGTTCATGCGAAGCCCGGTGAGCCAGGCCATGGGGCCCATGCCGAACACCTGCTGGCAGAGCCGGTGCAGATGGGGCACCGAGCAGGCCATCTGGTCGGCCAGCAGGGCCACGCTCCAGGGCTCGTCCAGACGCGCCTCCACCCGCCGAAACAGCGCCTGCAGCCGCAGCTCCGGCGTGCCGCGCACCTCCCCCTGCAGGGTTCGCTCCAAGAGCGCCAGCAGCAGGCTCAGCAGCTGGGGCTGGAGTGGCGAACGTATTCCCTCCCCCTGCATCAGGCTGAGCAGATGGTAGAGCTGCTCCCCCTCCTCCCCCTGCCAGATGCGATGGCCAAGCCGGTGCAGATGCTGCCAGCGCGGCACGTCGTCCAACAGGATCCAGCTGGTATGCCAGGCTTCCCCCACCAGCCTGAGGCCCCCCGGCACGGCGGCCGGGAGAAAGACCAGGGCTCCCGCCGGGATGGGCTGCTCCCCGCCATCGGTGAGCAGGGCGCCCCCCTCGTCATGGCTCACCATCAGGATGTGAAACTCCGGTCGGTTGCGGCGGATAAGGTAGTGCTCCCGTATCGTCGAGAGGCCGGTCAGGAAGACGCCCGCCTCCCCAAGCAGGGGCAGCCCTTCGCGTCCCAGCATCCGCTCTTCGCAGGCCGGGGCGATTTCCAGACACTCGCTGATAAATGGCATAGCACCTCAACAGGATAGTTTTGCACAAGAAAGCCGAGAGAGGCTCACAGTGAAACCTCCCGATATCACCCCTATCATACCCACGACAAACCCTGATTTTTACCAACCCGGTTAACATAAATGAATTATTGGCAAGCGATTTTAAAACAAACCACCGATCGCGAGTTCATGACGCGACTGTGGCGACTGGCCCTGCCGGTTTCGCTGCAATCCATGATGTTCTCCCTGCTCGGCCTCATCGACATCATGATGGTGAGCCAGCTCGGCACCACGGCTGTGGCGGCGGTCGGCTTGGGCAACCGGGTCTTCTTCTTCAATCTGCTGGTGATAGCGGGGCTCTCGGGCGGAGTCTCGGTGTTGGCGGCACAATATTTCGGCCGTGGCGAGATGGCCGGGGTGCGCCGCTCCCTGGCCCTGGCCCTGGTGGGCGCCCTGGCGGTGAGCCTGCCCTTTGCCCTCGTCTATGTGTTCTCACCGGGCAGCGTGCTCGGGTTTGCCAGCCAGGAGCCCGCGCTGCGCGAGCTGGCCGACGAGTTCCTGATGATCACCGGCGCCACCATCCTCTGCACCGCCGTGGTGGTGCCCCTGGAGTCGGCCCTGCGCTCGGTGGGCAATGCCGCGGCGCCGACCCGCATCGGCATCATCGCCATCATCGCCAACGTCATCCTCAACTATGCCCTCATCTTCGGCCATTTCGGCGCCGACGCCATGGGAGTAGCCGGTTCCGCCTGGGGCACCACCCTTTCGCGCCTGCTCCAGACCGCGCTGCTGCTTGCCTATGTGTGGCGTGCCGAGCCCCGTCTCATCCCGCGTAAGCAAGACTGGCTCGCCGCCTTCAGGCGCAAGGAGGTGGTGCGCTTCACCCTGATCGCCCTGCCGCTGTTGCTGCACGACGGGCTCTGGGCCTTCGGCATGCTGCTCTACGGCTTCCTCTACGCGCACCTCGGCACCGACGCCCTGGCCATCATGACCACCCTCGGCACGCTGGAGAGCATCCTCATCTCCCTCTTCTTCGGGCTGGCGGTGGCCTGCTCCACCCTGCTCGGTCACCGGCTCGGGGCAGAGGAGTATGACGAGGCCTGGCAGCACTCCCAGCTCTTCCTGCTGCTGGCCCCCGTCGGCGCCCTGCTGGTGGGGACCGCCGTCTGGCTGATGCAGGGCAGCCTGCTGCAATGGGTCGGCAACCTGCCGGGCGAGCTGATGACTGAGGCCGGCCAGGTGCTCGCCATCATGTGTCTGGGCATGCTGCTCAAGGTGTTCAACATGGTGGGGATCGTCGGGGTGCTGCGCTCGGGGGGGGACGTCAACTACAGCATCTTCATCGACATCGTCGGCATGTGGTGCATCGGCCTGCCGCTGGCCTGGGTGGCGGTCAGCCTGCTGGGCTGGCCCCTCTCCTGGGTGGTGGCCGTGGTCCTGCTGGAGGAGCTCTCCAAGGTGCTGCTGGTGCAGCGCCGCATTCGCCAGCGCCGCTGGCTGCGCAATCTGGTGCTGGGATAAGGGAAGAGCGCAAAGCGGGAAAATGCGGGGTCATATCAATGACAGAAAATCCCGCTTTGCAGTATGCTGGCCCCCTCTTCAATCAGAGGCGGGGTGCGCCGGCCATGCCGACCCTTGTGCCCCTGCCCAGTAGTCGTTTAAGGAGACGAGCATGCAACCACAAAAAGAGCGGATCACCGAGACTGCCCTGCTGGAGATGGCCAACAAGATCATTCGTGAACACGAGGACTTCATCCACGGCATGCGCGCCGACTCGGTGGAGCAGAAGGGGGACATACTGGTGTTCAAGGGGGAGTTCTTCCTGGCAGAGGACGGCACCCCGACCGGCAAGACCATGGCGGTGTTCAACATGTTCAAGCTGCTGGCCCAGCAGCTCTCCGGCAAATACACCCTGGCCTGACGCCAGCCCCGTCATCACCGGATGCCGCCCTCAGGCGGCATCCGTTTTTGTGCGCCCTGCATCGCCCGCGGGTTTCCCTGCCTCGGCCACCACGCAGTTGCGACCCGCCATCTTGGCCATGTAGAGGCACTCGTCCGCCCGGTTGAGCAGATCCTCCACCCCCTCGCCGCGCTGGGCCAGGGTCAGACCGATGCTCACCGTCACCTCCAGCAGCTCGTCGGAGGTGGGGCTTTTCACCAACCTCGCTTCCACCGCGACCCGCAGCCGCTCCGCCACCCGCTTGGCCTGTGCCAGATCCGTGCAACCGGGCAACAGGATGGCAAACTCCTCCCCGCCGTAACGCCCGAGCACCATGCCGGGCTCCAGTTGCTCCGACAGGGTGGCCGCCACCTCCTTGAGCACCGCATCCCCCGCCAGATGGCCGAAGGTGTCGTTGATGCGCTTGAAGCGGTCCAGATCCAGCAGCAGCACCGCGAAGGGGGCCTGTTTGCGGATCATGGCGGCCCTCGCCTTCTCGAGCTGCTTCATCAGCAGGCGGCGGTTCATCATGCCGGTCAGCTCGTCCGTGGTGGATTCCCGATAGAGTTGCAGCAGCATGTTGAGCTGGCCGCACTGCACCCAGGCGCTGGCGATGGCAAAGAGCCCCAGCAGCCAGACCTGGTTGAGGGTCTGCACGCTCCAAAGAGGCTGGCCCACCAGCAACCAGTTGCCCGCCAGCATGGTGGCCAGAATGCCCCCCGCCAGTTGCAGGCTGAGGGAGAGGGGAATGGGGAAGATGGCGAACAGGCTGATGAGCAGATAGGGGAAGGCCATGTAGCCCGCCTGCATCTCCTGATCCGCGCCGAAGCTGTGCAGGCAGATGAGGGAGAAGAGCATCATCACCGCCATCAGGTAGCCCAGCGCCAGCTTCATGCGCTCGCGCTTGAAGTGGATGAGATAGGAGAGGGGGATGAGGGGCGAGAGGGCCAGCAGGCAGAAGATCCTGACCTGGAACAGCGCCTCGAACTGGATGGCTGGCAGGGTCAGCCAGTCCACCAGGGCCCAGCTCGGGAGCCCCGCCATCAGCAGACAGGTGAGCAGCCGCAGCCGCACCGTCATGAAGCCCATCCGGGTCAGGGTAAAATCTTCGGAGTGGGCGCGGGCACTCCAGAACTCCGACAGCTTCAGCATCCAGAGTCTCCATCTTCGAACCGAGGGCTCATTCTACACCGTCCCCATTCTGATGCATCAGCCTCCCTCCCCTTTGTGAGGGATCGGTCTCACACAAACCGGCGGATCTTAATCGCCACAGGAAAACGTTTCAACCCATCGAGAAATAAACGAGTTTGCGCTCAATTAGCGCTGGAAAGCGCGATACCAATCACTAAAATAGCGCCCAATTTTCTCCCATCCCCCCACACATTCGAGGTATTTATGGAACAGGCTGCCGCCCCAAGCGCCATCCGAGAGGCCCATCCCCCCAGGCGAGCCCACAGCGAACTGGTCTACGGCATCGAGGATGTCCCCCCCCTGCCCCAGACCCTGTTCGCCGCCCTGCAGCATATGCTCGCCATGTTTGTCGCCATCATCACCCCGCCCCTCATCATCGCCAACGCCCTCGGCCTCCCCGCCGACGACACCCGCTACATCGTCTCCATGTCCCTGGTCATGTCCGGCATCGCCTCCTTCATCCAGACCCGCCGTTTCGGCCCCCTCGGTTCCGGCCTGCTCTCGGTACAGGGCACCAGCTTCAACTTCCTCGGTCCCATCATCGCCTCCGGCCTCGCCCTCAAGCAGGCGGCCATGCCCACCGACGATCTGCTGGGCACCCTGTTCGGCACCATGCTGGCAGCGGCCCTCACCATCGTCGTCATGAGCCGCTTCCTGCACCTGGTCAAACGGATCATCACCCCGCTGGTGACCGGCATCGTGGTATTGCTCATCGGCCTGACCCTCATCAAGGTAGGGCTCATCAGCATGGGGGGCGGCTATGGCGCGCTGGCGGACGGCAGCTTCGCCAGCCACACCAACCTCTTTCTCTCCCTGCTGGTGCTCGGCCTCATCGTGCTGATGCAGCGCAGTCGCAACCCCTGGTTGCGCCTCTCCGCCATCATGATCGCCATGCTGGCGGGCTATGCAGTGGCACTGCTGCTGGGCAAGGTGGCTGCCCCCACCTTCGACGGCCCCCTGCTGATGGTGCCTGTTCCGCTGCACTACGGGCTCGGCTTTGACTGGCAGCTGTTCGTGCCGCTCGCCATCATCTTCGTGGTGACGGCGCTGGAAGCCATCGGCGACATGACCGCCACCTCCGACATCTCCGGCGAGCCGCTGGAAGGGCCGGTCTACATGGCGCGGATCAAGGGGGGCGTGCTGGCCGATGGCGCCAACTCCATGCTGGCGGCGGTCTTCTCCACCTTCCCCATGTCCACCTTCGCCCAGAACAACGGCGTCATCCAGCTGACCGGGGTGGCCAGCCGCCATGTCGGCCTCTTCATCGCCGCCATGCTGGCCCTGCTCGGCCTGTTCCCGGCGGTGGCGAGCCTGGTGCAACAAATACCTGAACCCGTGCTCGGCGGCGCCACCATCGTCATGTTCGGTACCATCGCCGCCGCCGGGGTGCGCATCATCTCCCGGGAGGAGCTCGACCGCCGCGCCCTGATGATCCTGGCGGTGTCGCTCGCCATGGGTCTCGGAGTGGCCCAGGTGCCCGAGGTGCTGCAACACCTGCCGGAGCTGGCCAGGAGCGTGCTCTCCTACGGCGTCGCCACCGGCGGCCTCACCGCCATCCTGCTCAATCTGCTGCTGCCCAGGCGCGCCGCCGCACAGGCCTGACACTCCGCCATCCTTGCACCAAAGCCCCGCCATGCGGGGCTTTACCTTGTTTGCCCCCGCGCGTACTGTGCTTGGCAGCCTCTGCCAAAGGATGCCTTTCATGCCTTATACCCTGCTGCCCCCGCCGCCCGCCCACCAGACACCCGACCAGATCCTGGCCGAGGAGCAGCGCTGGCTGCGGGAGTGCGCCGGTGACGGCGAGCCCAGGGCCCTCCTCTGGCAGGGCCCCCAATGCCTCATCGTCACCCGCAAGGATACCCGTTTGCCCCGCTACCAGGCCGCCTGCGAGCAGCTTGCCGCCGAGGGCTGGCCGGTGTTCGTGCGCGACAGCGGCGGCACCGCCGTGCCCCACGGCGCCGGCATCCTCAACCTCTCCCTCATGCTGCCCCGCATCACCACGGATCTGGCCCACTACTACCGGCTGCTGGGGGCGCCCCTGCTCGCCCTGCTGGAGGAACACGGTCTTGCGGGCAGCTACGACTTCGTGCCCGGCTCGTTTTGCGACGGCCAGTACAACCTGGTGATCGGAGGGCGCAAGGTGACCGGCACCGCCCAGCGCTGGCTGGCGCCGGGCCGGGAGCACGACGGCGCCGTGCTGGCTCAGGCCATGCTGCTGGTGGCGGGGGATGTGGACCAGGGCACCCGGATGGCGAGCCGCTTCTACGAACTGGCCGGGGGCGAGCTGCGCTTTGCTCCGGGCACCTCCACCACCCTGTCCCACGCCATTGGCTGGCAGGGGGATGAGGCGGCCCTGGTGAGCCGGGTGAGCAGGGCGCTGGCGCAGCGGCTCACCGGAGATATTCCCTCCCCCTGACCCCCTGGGGGCAACAAGCGCTGCCATTCATTGCGTAAAATGCAAAAAAGCCACGATGAGAGTCGTGGCTTTTGCGTATTTCGCACAGATATTGTCAGAAGAGCC
Organism: Aeromonas sp. LsrichE-8G; assembly: GCF_022869435.1. Classification (NCBI taxonomy): domain Bacteria; kingdom Pseudomonadati; phylum Pseudomonadota; class Gammaproteobacteria; order Aeromonadales; family Aeromonadaceae; genus Aeromonas; species Aeromonas sp. LsrichE-8G. The sequence continues at coordinate 18,016 of NZ_JALIHH010000010.1, read as the reverse complement.
GGGATCCGGGTTTTGCCATCCCAGCCCGGATCCCGGTTGACACCATGGACAGGAGCCCGGTGACAGGACTTCCCGCAGGCCCGCTTCTCATCAGGCCGTCTGCGGCTCGGGCTCGGACTCCGTATCCCGGTCCCGGCTGAAGTAGGCGCGGGTCTCGGCAATCACCACGTGGCGCAGGCCGATGAGGCCGATGAGGTTGGGCACCGCCATCAGGCCGTTGACGATGTCGGCCAAGAGCCAGATCAGGTCCAGATGGAGGAAGGCACCGCTCGCCACCAGCACCAGATAGATGAGGCGGTAGGGTTTGATCGCCTTCACCCCGAACAGGTACTCGGTGCAGCGCTCGCCGTAGTAGTTCCAGCCAAGGATGGTGGTAAAGGCGAAGAACAAGAGGCCGATGCTCACCAGATACTGGCCCACATGGGCATCCAGCCCCTGGGCAAAGGCCAGACTGGTCATGGCCGCACCGCTCACATCGCCGCTCCACACCCCGGTCACCACCAGCGTCAGGCCGGTCATGGTGCAGATGATGATGGTGTCGATGAAGGTACCGGTCATGGAGACCAGCCCCTGCTCCACGCAGGAATCGGTCTTGGCCGCCGCCGCCGCGATGGGGGCCGAGCCCAGGCCCGACTCGTTGGAGAAGACCCCGCGCGCCACCCCGGACTGGATCGCCAGCATGATGCCGGCGCCGACGAAGCCGCCGGTGGCCGCATGGCCGGTGAAGGCGCTCCCGATCACCAGCATGACCGCATCGGGCAGGGCGCCTGCATTGTTCACCAGCACCCCGGCACAGGCGACGATGTAAAAGATGGCCATGAAGGGCACCACCTTGCTCGACACACTGGAGATGGACTGAATACCCCCCAGGGTCACCAGCGCCACGATCAGGGTCAGCACCACGGCGGTCACCTCACGAGGTACCGAGAAGGAGAGGCTCATGGCATCACTGATGGCATTGACCTGGGGGAAGGTACCGATGCCGAAGAAGGCGACGCCGATGCCGAACAGGGCAAACAGCTTGGCGAGCGGCCTGGAGCCGAGCCCCTTCTCCAGATAGTACATGGGGCCACCCGCCATCTGGCCGTTGGCGTCCTGCTGGCGATATTTCACCGCCAGCAGGCACTCGGCATACTTGGTGGCCATGCCGAACAGGGCGGCCATCCACATCCAGAACAGGGCGCCGGGGCCGCCCAGCTTGATGGCGGTGGCGACCCCGACGATGTTGCCGGTGCCGATGGTGGCGGAGAGGGCGGTGCACAGGGCGCCGAAGCTGGAGACATCCCCCTGCTTGCCCTGACCCTGATCGCGGCCAAAGACCAGCTTGAGGGCCAGCGGCAAACGCACGATCTGAAGCAGACCCAGACGCAGGGTGAGATAGATACCGGTCCCGACCAGCAGGATCAGCAGGGGGGGACCCCAGATAAAGCTATCGATGGCGGCGAGCGCCGATTGAATTGATGACATGCATCCTCCTTAAAAAACAACGATTAAGGAGGAGAAGGATGATCTTCCCATAGGTGTCGCGATCGGCCAGAGGCGATCGGATGCGGGCCAAGAATGTGTTCACACTCTTACTGCGAGGCCGTGATCAAGGCTCATGCGCAGCTCGCTTATGTGGGACCGAGAGGCTCATGTACTCACATACACCCCGGTTCCTGCGCGGCGCTTTACCTTGCTGACGACCTCTCGTGACAGATTGTGAACAGTTCCAAGCTCAGGTACAACCATCCCATCCCCTCTGTCCTTTTGCCTGAGAGTTTCCGGCGCCAGATTGCGATGCAATCGTGGTGCCTTGCTCCTTCGGCGCCCGATCTAACGGGTCTCTCCAGAGTATCGTCCAGTAGCAGTCCACACCGGTTGCCCGGTACCTGAAAGATTCACTTCTTCGGTGGATGGTTGCCCATCGCTCTCCTGCTACCTTCATCCGAACTAGTTTGGATTAGGAAGCGGGCATGGTAATCCAAAAACTGTGAGCTGTCTCGCACTCCCTGGCCCCGGCGCCCCCTTTTTACATGGCCGCAACACCCAGGCCTGATGTTATTAGTTCGTTAACTATCAACAGCTTATCAAGCTCCCTTCGGGGGCGATCCCCATCACGGCCCTGAACGCTCCCCGTATCAAGAGCCTGTTTCGTCTCGACCAGAAAAACTTGCCAACATATCCAATCAAAATGCTTGCACACAAACTCAATAAGCCGATAATCCCGCGCATAACTAAGCACTTCGCAAGGGAGTTATGCAATGTGCCTGGTTGGTCCCTCCGGACCGCTCGCCTGAGCCGGCCGTCGCCGGTTCAATCGCATATGGCTTGGGCATATCACGCCCCCTAAGGATTTTCAAAAGAGAATGAACGAGACCCTGGTCGCACAAGATTACCGTCAGTTGGTTGAACAATTCGGCTCCCCCCTGCTGCTGCTCGACAAGGCAGCCGTCCGCAAACAGTATCGGGCCCTGGCGGCCGCCCTGCCCGATGTGCGCTTGCATTATGCACTCAAGCCCCTGCCCCACGAGGCGGTGGTCTCTGTCTTGAAGGAAGAGGGGGCCTGTTTCGATCTGGCCACCAATGGCGAAGTGGATCTGGTGCGCAGCCAAGGGGTTCGCCCGGGGCGCTGCATCCATACCCATCCCATCAAGCGCGACAGCGACATCCGTTATGCCCTGGAATTCGGCTGCACCGTGTTTGTCTATGACAACCCGCTGGAGCTGGAGAAATTCCTGCCCTACAAGGACGAGGTGAAACTGCTGCTGCGGGTCAGCTTCCCGAACCCCGAGACCAAGGTCGATCTTTCCAAGAAGTTCGGCTGCACCCCGGAGCAGGCACTGCCGTTGCTGCAACTGGCCCAGGCCAAGGGGATCAAGGTGATGGGGCTGTCATTCCACGTCGGCTCCCAGGTGCCCCATGCCCGTCGCCACGTGCAGGCCATCGACGCCTGCCGCGAGATCATGGAGCAGGCCTGGGAGCTAGGGCTCAAGCCCTGGGTGCTGGACATCGGCGGCGGCTTTCCGGTGGACTATGACGGCGGCGAGTTCGACATCGACGGTTTCTGCGCCCCGATCCGCGAGGCCCTGGCCAAGCTGCCCGCCACGGTGCAGAAGATTGCCGAGCCGGGCCGCTTCATCAGCGCGCCGGCCATGACCTCGGTTTCCAGCGTGATGGGCAAGGCCCACCGCGGCGACAAGATCTGGTACTACCTGGATGACGGTCTCTACGGCAGCTACAACGGCCAGCTCTACGACCACGTTACCTACCCGGTGAGCACGCCCTATGCCCACGGCGAACTGCACAATGCGGTGCTCTCCGGCCCCACCTGCGACAGCGTGGACGTCATCCGCGACAGCATCATGCTGCCGGATCTCGAGATCGGCGAGCTGGTGGTGGGTCGGGTGATGGGGGCCTACACCTGGGCCTCCGCCTCCACCTTCAACTTCTTCCCCAAGGCGAGCATCCTGATCCTGGACAGCGCCCAGAAGCAGAAGCTGGTTGCCGTGGCCTGAGACCAGGACCCGCGCACAAAAAAGAGGGGACGCCGCGGCGTCCCCTCTTTCATTTCATCACCAGACTAGATGAACTGGCTCGTCAGCAGCCAGCCGGTGTAGGCGACGAAGCAGGCGAGCAGCACGCCCCCCTCCAGCCGGTTGATGCGCCCCTGCCCCTTGCGGCCCAGACACATCACCAGCAGCAACAGGGTCAGCCCCATCATGATGCTCCAGTCGCGGGAAAGCACTTCGGGCGCCACCTCGAGCGGGTGGATGCCGGCGGCGATGCCCACCACGGCCAGGGTGTTGAACAGGTTGGAACCCAGCACGTTGCCAAGGGCCAGATCGTGCTCGTTCTTGCGAATGGCGATGAGGGACGATGCCAGCTCCGGCAGGGAGGTCCCCACCGCAACTATGGTCAGGCCAATCACCAGATCGCTGATGCCAAAGCCCTGGGCGATGGTCACCGCCCCCCACACCAGCAGACGGGAAGCCCCGATCAGCAGCACCAGGCCGACGATGAGCCAGAGGATGGCGCTCTTGAGAGACATGCCCTCGGAGACGATGTCCTCCTCAGTATCAGTATCCAGCGCATCCCCCTTGCCGTTCATGCCGGCCCAGATGGACCAGCCCATCAGCACTGCGAACACAGCCCCCAGAATGGCGGCATCCATCCGGCCCAGATTGCCATCGATGAGCAGGGCGCCGGAGAGCAGGGTGATGCCGAGCAGGATGGGGATCTCCTTGCGCACCACCTGGGAGGCGACGGCAATGGGGCTGATCAGGGCGGTCAGACCCAGGATCAGGGCAATATTGGTGATGTTGGAGCCATAGGCATTGCCGAGCGCGAGCCCGGGATTGCCCTGGGAGGCCGCCAGCGCGGAGACCACCATCTCGGGGGCCGAGGTACCAAAACCGATGATCACCATGCCGATCAGCAGCGGCGGCATACCGGCGTAACGGGCGGTGGCGGCGGCGCCGTCCACGAACTTGTCGGCACTCCAGACCAGCAACGCCAGTCCGGCAATCAGGGCAACAAAAGCCAGGGTCATATTGTTCTATCTCATCCACGGCAAACACGAGAGCCAGGCAAGTTGCCTGGCTCCATCCAAACGCGGCCTCAGTGTAACGGGGTCGCTTGCTATTTCAAGGTGTAATCAAACGCCGATTAATCTTTCACAGCGCCGCCAGCAGGCTCTGGGCATCCGACACCTCGAACTTGCCTGGCGCCTCCACGAAGAGCCGCTCCACCACACCGTCGTTGGCGATGAGGGCAAAACGCTGGGCCCGCACGCCGCCGAAGGCGCCGGTCTCCTTGGCCAGACCCAGTGCCCGGGTCCAGCTGCCGTCACCGTCCGCCATCATGGTGATGGCAGAGGCGTTCTGGGCCTCTTGCCACGCCTTCATCACGAAGGCGTCGTTGACCGACAGACAGCACAGTTCCACCCCCTTGGCCTTGAACTGATCGGCCAGCACCACGTAGCCCGGCAGGTGAGCGTTGGAGCAGGTGGGGGTGAAGGCGCCGGGCACCGCAAAGAGCACCACCCGCTTGTCGGCAAACAGGGCCTGGGTATCCTTCACCTGCTTGCCCTCGGCGGTGATAAAGGTAAATTCCCCTGCGGGCAGGGATTGACCGACCGTGATCATGATGACGCATCCTTCTGTGGTTCAAAGAGGCCCAGTCTACCCCATTCCACCAGAAGGCGAAGGGGTCCATCGAGCAGCAACCAAGCGATCGGGGAGCGAACGCCTGTCGCCCCTATTTCTGGCCTGATGGCAGGCGCCTTGCCTGCCAGGTGGCGATGGCGAGCAGGGAGTCAGGCGTGAACTCGTCCGCCCGATCGGCTATCTCGCCCAGGCTCATCCAGTGCACCTCGCTCACCTCTTCGGCCTGCAGTTGCAGCGGCCCCTGATAGTGACAACTGAACAGGCCGCCCCAGACCCGGTAGCGGCTGCAGCTCGCCTCCCCTTCGGCATAGAAGGTGCCGTAATCCTGCAGGGGCACGTCGCGGATCCCCAGCTCCTCGGCCAGCTCTCGCCGGGCGGAAAGGGCCATGGCCTCCCCCGTGGTCACCACGCCACCGGCGCAGGCATCCAGCATGCCGGGGCAAAAATCCTTGCTCGGGGTGCGCCGCTGCACCAGGATGCGCTCAGCCTCATCCAGCACCAGGATGTAGCTGGCACGATGGCGCAGGTTTTCCTGACGCACCCTGGCGCGCTCGGCCACCCCGATCACCCTGTCCTGCTCGTCTACTATGTCCACCCACTCCACGTGCGGCACCTTTGTCATGTCTGCAATGGCCGCAGTATATCGGGCCCCGGACCCGGACTCTCACTACTTTTTCAACGCCGGGGCTGCACGCCAGCCGATCACAAGACAGATTCATACAAATCTTTATCAAGTGTCACATCAGTGTCACGGTCCGTCGGCATAGTGTGCCCTGTCCAAACAACAGGGTCTCTTGCCATGAAGGTGTTCAAGCAGTGGTCTCCCCGTCGAATTGCTCGATATATCAAGAGCTTCCATCATGGAAGTTTCATGGTTGAAGCACTGGGGCGGTTTGAGTTTCAAGGGGGGATCATCGATGTGAAGCCGTTGAGCTGTCATCAGGCGCTGAGCCTGGCCCGGCAGATCAACCTGGCCGTGCGCGATCTGCGCACCACCACCCTGTTGCCGGGCTGACATACTCCTTTCTGTCTGTCGTCGACTTCCATGTACACATTTGCCCGCCGCTCATTCGAGCGTGCGGGCTGTTTTTCTGAAGGTTGTGCCCTGCCTCAGTGCTGCAGGATCTGGGAGAGGAAGAGCTTGGTCCGATCGGACTGGGGGTTGTCAAAGAACTGATCCGGCACGTTCTCTTCGATGATTTGCCCCCGGTCCATGAAGATCACCCTGTCCGCCACCTGCTTGGCAAACCCCATCTCGTGGGTGACGCAGAGCATGGTCATCCCCTCGTGGGCCAGCTCCACCATCACATCCAGCACCTCCCGCACCATCTCGGGATCCAGCGCTGACGTCGGCTCGTCAAACAGCATGACCTGGGGATTCATGCACAGACTGCGGGCGATGGCGACCCGCTGCTGCTGGCCACCGGAGAGCTGCCCCGGATACTTGAGCGCCTGCTCGGGGATCCGCACCCGGCGCAGGAAGTTCATGGCGATCTCCTCGGCCTCCTTGCGCGGCAACTGCTTGACCCAGATGGGCGCCAGGCAACAGTTCTCCAGCACGGTCAGATGGGGGAAGAGGTTGAAGTGCTGGAACACCATGCCCACCTCCCGGCGCACCGTCTCGATGTTCTTGAGATCGGAGGTCAGGGCCGTGCCCTTGACCAGGATGTCTCCGCTCTGGTGCTCTTCCAGCCGGTTGATGCAGCGGATCATGGTGGACTTGCCCGACCCCGATGGTCCACAGATGACGATCTTCTCCCCTCTGCCCACCTGCAGGTTGATGTTGCGCAGCACGTGAAACTCACCGTACCACTTGTTGACCTCTTTCAGTTCGACAACTGCGTCCGTTTTCATATCAGAACGACTCCTAATGCTTGTGGCCCGTGTTGAGTTTGCGCTCCAGATAGATGGAGTAGCGGGACATGCCAAAACAGAACATCCAGAAGATCATGGCGATAAAGACATAAGCTTCGGTGGAATACCCCAGCCAGGCCGGATCCGCCAGGGCCACCTTGGAGATGGCCAGCAGATCGAACAGCCCGATGATCAGCACCAGGCTGGTGTCCTTGAACAGGGAAATAAAGGTGTTCACCAGGGAAGGAATGGTGATCTTGAGGGCCTGGGGCATGATGATGAAGCCCATCACCTTCCAGTAGGAGAGCCCGAGGGCATCCCCCGCCTCATATTGCCCCTTGGGGATCGCCTGCAGCCCCCCTCTCACCACCTCGGCCACATAGGCCGCCTGGAACAGGATGATGCCGATGAGCGCCCGCAGCAGCTTGTCGAGCTCCACCTCGGTACTCATGAACAGTGGCAGCATGACGGACGCCATGAAGAGCACAGTAATGAGCGGCACCGCCCGCCAGAACTCGATGTAGACGGTACAGAGGCTGGAGATGACCGGCATGTGGGAGCGGCGCCCCAGTGCCAGCAGGATGCCGAACGGCAGTGCTACGACTATGCCCACCACCGCCAGCACCAGGGTGAGCATCAGCCCGCCCCAGCGGTTCGTTTCCACCACCTCCAGCCCCGCTCCCCCATGGATGAGGAAGAAGGCGATGACAGGGAACACCAGCAGGGTGAAGAGCGCCAGCCACCCCTTGCGCGGGGTCTTTGGCCAGATGAGCAGGGCCAGCAGCGCCGCCAGACCGGCGAAGGTCAGGTTGATGCGCCAGTACTGATCAGCCGGGTAGAAGCCATAGAGATACTGCCCCAGCCGGCTCTCGATGAAGATCCAGCAGGCACCGCCCTGGACGCAGGCCTCGCGGCTGCTCCCCTGCCAGGTGGCCGAGAACAGCGCCCAGTCCAGTGCAGACCAGATGAGTGGCAGCAACAGATAGGCCAGCACCAGGGTCAGCAGGCCGTTCCACCAGTTGGGGAAAAGGTTCTGCCTGATCCAGGCGAGCGGCCCCCGACGGTGGTTGGGAGGCGGCAGCGCCTCCTGCAATTCATTCACGAACATGACAGCTCCCTAGCGCTCAACCAGCGTCATTCTGCGGTTGTAGATGTTCATCAGCACCGAGGTGGTGATACTGATGACGAGATAGACCCCCATGGTCATGGCGATGACCTCGATGGCCTGCCCTGTCTGGTTGAGAGTCGTCCCCATGAACACCGAGACCAGATCCGGGTAGCCGATGGCGGTCGCCAGGGAGGAGTTCTTGGTGAGGTTCAGATACTGGCTGGTCAAGGGAGGAATGATGACCCGCATGGCCTGGGGAATGATCACCAGCCGCAGCGTCTTGGTGGGCGAGAGCCCGAGGGCGGAAGCCGCCTCCGTCTGCCCCTTGCTGATGGCCAGGATGCCGGATCGCACTATCTCGGCGATGAAGGCCGCCGTATAGATGGTGAGCGCCAGCAAGAGGGCCGCGAGCTCCGGCAGCACCGTCAGCCCGCCCCGGAAGTTGAACCCCTGCAGCGCAGGCACGCTCCAGCTGAGCGGGCTGCCCGCCAGCAGGAAGGTGATGCCCGGGAGCAGCATGACCAGGGCGGCCACACAGCGCCAGAACGGGAAGATCCTGCCTGTCAGGGCCTGACGGCGGCGAGCCCAGCGGCCCAGCCCCCAGCTCAGCAGCACCGCGAGCACCAGTGCACAGAGCACGTAGCCGAATCCCTCTTCGAACAGGGGCTTGGGCAGATAGAAACCCCGCACGTTGAGGAAGGCGAGCCCGCCTATATCCACGCTCTGACGCGGGGAAGGCAGGGTACGCAGCACCGAGAAGTACCAGAAGAAGATCTGCAGCAGCAGCGGGATGTTGCGAAACGTCTCTATGTAGACGGCCGCTATCTTGGCCACCAGCCAGTTGCGCGACAGGCGCGCGACCCCGAGTGCGAACCCGAGCAGGGTGGCAAACAGAATGCCGAGCACGGAGACCAGCAGGGTGTTGAGCAGGCCCACCACAAAGGTGCGACCGAAGGTGTAGGTCTCGTCGTAGGGGATGAGGCTCTGCAAGATGCCGAAACCGGCCGTGTTGCCCAGAAAATCAAAGCCTGTGGTGATGCCACGGGTGGCCAGATTGGTCAGGGCATTGTTGACGATGTAGAACAGAAACCCGATAACCGCCGCGATGGCCAGGCACTGGAAGAGCAGCGCCCGCACCTTGGCGTCATACCACCAGCGGCCCTGTTCTTTCCTATGGTTTGATGCGTGTAACGCCATGAGGATGACTCCGACAAAGCCAGGGAAAACATGGGGGGCCAGGCCCCCCGGTGACTGTCGACTCAGCGGATGGGTGGCGCGTACATCAGACCGCCCTTGTTCCAGAGGGCATTGATGCCGCGATCAATCTTGAGGGGGGAGCCGGCACCGACGTTGCGATCGAAGGATTCACCGTAGTTGCCGACCTGTTTGACGATGTTGTAGGCCCATTTGTCATCCAGCCCCAGCACAGTCCCTTTGGGCTCTTCCAGCCCCAGCAGGCGACGGATGTCAGGGTTGGTGGACTTGAGCATCTCGTCCACGTTGGCACTGGTGACCCCGGCCTCCTCGGCATTGAGCATGGCGTTGAGGCTCCAGCGCACCACCTTGAACCACTGATCGTCACCCTGACGCACGGCTGGGCCCAGCGGCTCCTTGGAGATGACCTCCGGCAGCACCACGGCTTCCTCTGGCTTGGTGAGCTTGATCTTGAGGGCATAGAGCTGGGACTGATCCGAGGTCAGCACGTCACAGCGGCCGGCTTCGAAGCCCTTGACGGTCTGATCCGAGGTATCGAACACCACTGGGGTGTACTTCATGCCGCCATTGGCGCGGAAATAGTCGGCCAGGTTGAGCTCGGTGGTGGTACCGGACTGGATACAGACGGCGGCACCGTCAAGCTCCTTGGCGCTCTTGACCCCGAGGGACTGCTTGACCAGGAACCCCTGCCCGTCGTAGTAGTTCACCCCGGCGAACGTGAGGCCCAGCGACCCATCCCGGGTCAGGGTCCAGGTGGTGTTGCGCGAGAGCAGATCCACTTCCCCGGACTGCAGGGCGGTAAAGCGCTCCTTGGCGGTGAGGGAGACATACTTGACCTTGCTGGCGTCCCCCAGTACCGCGGCGGCCACGGCGCGGCACACGTCCACGTCGAGCCCGGTCCAGGTTCCCTTGGCATCCGGGTTGGAGAACCCGGGCAGGCCGTCACCGACCCCGCACTGCACGAATCCCTTCTTCTTGACGGCATCCAGCGTACCGTCCGCCCACGCATTGGCTGCCATCCGCGACAGCGCCATCACCATACCAGCCTTGTGTATCTGCTTCATGTCACTCTTCCCTGTGGTTTGATTCGAACAGGCATCAAAATCTAGCGAGATGCCATCGTTTCCCTGCTTTTTGGCAGCTTATCCAGCCGCAGAAAAACCTGTCAATCGGTGCAATCCGGCCCAACCATGGTGCAACAGAACAAAATATCTAAACGGGCTCAGAGATCCCCTCATTTTTAGAGACTCAAATAATTCCAAGTGTGCGGGTATATAAGCGGTGTTGCTTCAGGTAGTAGATAAATTTATCCATCAACAAGACCGCATTGGCTTCTTTCATTTTAGGCAGCAACTGGTAATAGATGACCCCTTGCCGAAAGAACGAATAGGTTCGGCTCTTGCTGGTATTGACCTTGATCGTTCTCTCTAGACCGACACTGTCTCCAGCCTTACCCAGCAGCGTCAGCAAGACGATGGCCAAGGCACTGAACAAAAACAGTCGGTCACGCCGGACCGGATTACTGATGTGCACATCTCCCATACCCATGCCGAATTTGTAATCTTTGATATCCCGAAAACTGGTCTCGATACCCCAGCGCTGGCCGTATAGTTGCAACGCCTTGGCGGCACTCAGATCGGTCCGGTTACTGGCCAGAAACCACGCGTCTTTCATGCCACTCTTGTGACAACAATAGACCCGCTCGACAGGCTGTCGTTGCCCAGTGAGCTCCACCTCCTTGAGGGTTCGGGTGCGCCCGGTCGGCGTTAGCCAGTCGCGGGCGGGAACCTGCTCTCCACCAGAGTAACCAACCAAAATATTTCCTTTAAATCTAATGATATAGGCAAAGCCTAGCTCTTGTTCCAGGCGCTCGAACAGCTCCATGTAACCAAACCCACGGTCAGCGACTACCGTCACGAAGATACCTTCTGGCAGGGTCTGCTTGAGTTTGGTGAGCAGCTCTTTCTCATGGGCATTGCGTTGCCCTTTGAGCAACGATTTTCGATGGGTTTTCCACAGCAGCGGAGTACTGCGGCCATGGTTGGTTTGCAGGCTGATAACCAAGGTGCTGTGATCATCGGCATCGAATTCGGTCCAGTCCATGGATACCACGATCTCGGTGCGTTCACCGACCACATAGGGAACCCAATCGTCAAAGAGGCTCCAGACGTTGAGCTTGGTGTTAGTGAGCAGGCGGTCCACCTGTTTCACCGCATGTTTGCGCTCGAGACCATTGGCCAAGGAGAGACCATTCCCGATGGCGTGGATGGCCAGCGAACCGGATTCGATAACCCCGAGGGTTGCATTGGCCAGGGAAAGAACACGCTTGGCATGCATGTCCTGTCCAAATATCTCGTTGATGTGGTTGAGGATTAGATCGTGGTTAAACATGGCGATTATCTGTCGGGTATTAGCTGGTCAAGGATGGCGATCATACCTCAGAAGCCGCGCCACGCCTCGCTCATACGAGGGGATGGTTAAGTAAACGGGGGAATATGCACTCTCAGAATCAAAAGTAGACCCTTATTTGCCAAATAGCCTGCTGCTTAAAACCCTTCTTGGCATGAGGATTATTTTTCGAAAATAAATCGGCTGCACCGCATTGGGGCAGCCATTTCTGCTGACAACTGACTCATCAGATTCGGTTTTATGCCAAAAGCACCAGAGTGAGGCAGCATGACCCCATATGGAAAAATGGCGATAACAGGCAGGGGAAAGCAACAGAAAAAGAGGTAAAAGGCGGGGAAGTGGCGACCTTATCTCCCGCAGGCTGGGCTTCAGAAAACCAGGAGGTCATCCTCCCCGTGGGCCATCCACAATGTCGGTGATGACGCCGTTTTCGACGGTGACAAACTGCATGAATTCCCGCTTGCCGAAGTTGTAGGTCCAGCGCTCGGCATACTTGACCGTCACTCTCGCCCCGAAGCCGTTCTCCTCGAAGCGGGTGAGATCTTCCTTGAGCATCGGCTGGCCGCAGCGAACCAGCAGCTCTGCCGTGGTGTCTCCCTCGGTCAGCAAGGCGTTCTTGCAACGCAGGGTACCTGCCTGCACAGGCAAGGCCGCCACCAGCAACAACCACAGAACAGGTTTCATTTTGCACTCCATTTGAACAGCATGGTTCCCAGCGAGATGCACACCAGGGCGAACACCATGACCTGGCCCAGAGGGCCTGCCACCTCCTGCCATCCCGCCCCTTCCAGCATCACGGCGCGGGCTGCTTCGATGATCTGGCTGAGGGGCAGCCTGGCCGCAAGCTGCTGCAGCCAGGCGGGCGCGCCTTCTAGCGAGAACCAGACACCGGATAAAAACATCATGGGCAAGCTGATGAGATTGAGCAAACCGCTCGCCAGCTCCTCGTTCTGCAGGCGAGCGGCGATGAGCAGGCCAAGGGAGGCCATGGCCGTTCCTCCCGCCAGGGCGATCACCAGCAGCAGCCACCCCGACCCGATGAGGGGCACATCCAGCAACCAGTAGGCCGCGCAGAAGACCAGCAGGCTCACCACCAGGGTGATCAGCACCCGTGACAGCAACTGGGCGAAGAGAAACTCCAGCGCGCCGAGCGGCGTGGCTCGCAGCCGTTTCAGCACCCCGTTCTTGCGATAACGCACGATGACAAACCCGACCCCGAACAGGCCGGAGAACATCAGGTTCATGCCGATCACCCCGGGCAGCAGCCAGTCGCCGTAGCGAATGGCGCGCCCGCTCAGGGTCTCTCTTTGCAAGGGCCCCTGCACCGCCTGGCGCAGCAGATACTCGGCCATGGCCCCCTGAGGGGCGTCCGGATTTATCCAGTAACGCCCCCCGGCGGGTGAGAGCAGCAGGTCCAGCTGATGGTGACGGACCTTGAGCTGGCCTCTCGACGCCTCGTCATAGGGGATGATCTTGAGCAGCGGCACGGCGCGCAGCGGGGCATAGGTTGCGGGCAGTGCCCCCACCACCCCGATCTGCACCAGCGGTTTGGGCGGGCCGGAGAAGATGAGGGAGAAGCCGATGACCAGCAGGAGCGGGAAAAGCAGGTTCCACACCAGGGCCGCGCGATCGCGCACGAACTCGAGGGTGCGGGCATAGAAGAGCGCCCCGATGCGCTTGAGGGATCCCTTCATCGTCCACTCCCGGGATTGCATGTCGGCAAGGCGTACCACAGCCCGGAGGCCACGGTCAGACAGAACTCGGTCATCCCTCTCATGCGCCGCTCCGCAGGCTGTGGCCGGTCAGGTTCAGGAAGAGATCTTCCAGATTGGGGGAGCGCACCTGCATGCCGGTGAGCGGCACACCAAGATCCAGCAAGGCTGGCAACAGGGTCGCCACGTCGGGGCAACAGAGCTCCACCTGATCGCCGACCGGACGCAGGGGATAGCCGAGCCCAGCCAGGGCCGGGTGCCCCCCAAGGCGCACCAGCACGCCGTCGAAGTGTTGCGCCAGCAAGGCAGCCGGCGTATCCAGACTGAGCAGGTGGCCGTGATCGACGATGGCAATCAGATCGCACAGCTGCTGCGCTTCGTCCATGTAGTGGGTGGTGAGCACCACCGTCTTGCCCTGGGCCTTGATCGCCTCTATTCGCTGCCAGAAGTGGTGGCGCGCCTGGGGATCCAGTCCTGTGGTGGGCTCATCCAGAAACAGCAGTTCGGGATCCCCGAGCAGGGCCAGAGCCAGCAGCAGGCGCTGACGCTGGCCCCCCGAGAGCTTGCGACTGTCCCTGTCGATGAACTCGCCCAAGGCGCACAGATCGATGAGCAGCTCCCGTGGCAAGGGATTGGGGTAGAGGCTGGCGAACAGGCGCAGGGTATCGCGCACCGTCAGGAAATCCTGCAGCGCCATGTGCTGGAACTGGATGCCGATGCGGGAGCGATAATCCGGGCCGCGCGGGGCGCCGTGAAACAGGATCTGGCCGCTGTCCGGGGTGAGGAGCCCCTCCAGCAATTCTATGGTCGTGGTCTTGCCCGCCCCGTTCGGGCCGAGCAGGCCGAAGCAGCTGCCGGCGGGAATGGCAAAACTGAGCCCGTCCACCGCCTTGACGCCGGGGAAGTGCTTGACGAGATCGACGACCTCGATGATGGCTGCCATGGCGTGTCTCCCTCACATGGCCGGAATGGACGACGCTCTGACTATATCCAAATCCCCGCCGTAGGCACATGGCCCGTTTGGGCGGTCCAAAAACAAACGGCGACCTCAGGGTCGCCGTTTGCATCACGCCAGCCGGATCACAGGATGTCCAGCAGCTCCACTTCGAATACCAGAGCGGAGTACGGCGGGATGGAGCCGGCGCCACGGGCACCGTAGGCCAGATCCTGCGGAATGTAGAGCTTCCACTTGGAGCCAACCGGCATCATCTGCAGCGCTTCCACCCAACCGGCGATCACGCCGGTCACTGGGAACTCGGCCGGTTGGCCGCGCGCAACGGAGCTGTCGAACACACCACCGTGGGTGAAGGTACCGTGGTAGTGCACGCGCACGGACTGACCGGCAACCGGCACGGCACCATTGCCTTCGACCATGACTTCATATTGCAGACCAGAGTCGGTGGTCTTCACTTCGGCGCGCTTGGCGTTGTCGGCCAGGAAGGCTTCGCCTTCGGCGGCAGCGGCCTTGGCGGCAGCTTCCTGCTCTTCCTGCATACGGGCGGTGATGACCTGGAAGGCATCGTTGATATCGTCACGGCTGACCGCGAACTCCAGACCGTTCAGGGCATCAGCCAGACCTTGTTGCAGGGCCGGGATATCCAGACCGGCGAAGGCTTGCTGAGCCAGTTGGTCGCCCATGTTGCGGCCGATGCCGTAGCTGGCCTTCTGTTCGATAGAGTCGTATTGGGACATTGAGAGGTTGCTCCGGGTCCTGATGGTAAAAGAGACGGGATGATAACAGACTTTTTTGCACCGTGCTGCCAAGACGCCCCTCAATTGCCCGCCGGTGGGAGACGCCTCACATCGGCCCCCTCATCCCCGCCCCTTCTCCCGCAAGGGGAGAAGGGAGCAAAACAGGGCACCATGCCGCCGCACAGTCTGTATCAGGCCCTGTCCAGCAACGCCCTCACCGCCGCGACCTTGGCCCCATCGGTGATGTTGACCCGGCCATCGTCCGAGGTGCCCATGTTGACGTCACAGAGAGAGGCACCATGGCGCCGCACAGTCTGTATCAGGCCCTGTCCAGCAGAGCCCGCACCGCCGCGACCTTGGCGCCGTCGGTGATGTTGACCCGGCCGTCGTCCGAGGTGCCCATGTTGACGTCACAGATAGAGGCACCATGGCGCCGCACGGTCTGTATCAGGCCCTGTCCAGCAGTGCCCTCACCGCTGCGACCTTGGCGCCGTCGGTGATGTTGACCCGGCCATCGTCCGAAGTGCCCATGTTCACACCATGGGGCACCATGCCGCCGCGCCAGCCCATGCCGGACATGTGCACTTCATTGACGCCGGTGAATTCGATGATGGTGCGCACGTTGTCGGCGTTGACCCCGGCCCCGGGCATCAGGCTGGCGCGACCCGCCAGCGCCTGGTGCATGGCCTGCAGGGTTTCGAGCCCCGCCAGCGCGGTCGGCGCATGGCCGGAGCTCAGAATGCGCTCGCAACCTGCCGCGACGATCGTCTCGAGATCCAGCCGCCAGTCGGAGGAGAGATCGATGGCCCGGTGGAAGGTGACGCCGAGCGGCCCCGCCGCCTCGACCAGTTGCCGGAGCTTGCCTTCGGGTACCCGTCCATCTTCATCCAGCAGACCGACCACCACCCCTTGCAGGCCCGCAGCACGAGCGGCCGCGATATCCAAGAGCATCATCTCGAACTCGCCGTCGTTGAAGCAAAAATCTCCGGCGCGTGGACGGATCATGGCGTAGACGGGGACGGTGGCGTGGCGCGCCACCTGCTGCATGAAACCATAGGAGGGAGTGAGACCGCCCAGCCCCAGCGCAGAGCAGAGCTCGATGCGATCGGCGCCGGCCGCCTGGGCGGTGAACAGGGATTCGAGGTTGTCGATACAGATTTCAAGACGGGTCATGATGACTCCTTGTTCGGGGAGATCAGACCCTCTGTCCGATCTCACAGATTGAGCAGGGCTGCACCGCGCACACCGCCGGCTCCACCGAAGCGGGCCTCGCGGATCGCCGGCAGGGCGACACCGGGCAGCAGGTGGCCGGGCAGACGTTTGGGCAACTCCTCATAGAGGGCTGGCAGGGCGCTCAGGCCGCCCCCCAGCACCACCACATCGGGATCAATCACCGAGATGGCGGTGGCGAGGCCGGCGGCGATGATCTCGAGCCAGCAGTCGATGGTCGAGAGGGCCGCCGCCTCACGGGCATCGGCACGGGCGACGATCTGGTGGCCGCTCACCCGTTCTCCATGAACATGGTGGTATAGCCGCTCCAGGCCCGTGCCCGACGCATAGGTTTCGAAACAGACCAGGCGCCCGCAGCCACAGCGGGGACGGGGCAAATCCGGGTATTTCATCAGGATGGTGGCGGGCAGCGGGTAGTGACCTATCTCCCCCGCCAGCCAGTTGCGCCCCTGGATGAGCTTGCCCGCCAGGTAGACGGCGCCGCCGATGCCGGTACCTATGGTGACGCCGAGGGCGCTGCCAGCACCGTCTGCGGCCCCCTGATGCACTTCCGACCAGAGGAAACAGTTGGCGTCATTGTCGACCTTGACCGGTCGGCCCAGCAGTTCGGCCAGATCCGCCCCCAGATGGCGGCCATGGATGGCGGGCAGGTTGGCCGCCACTATGCTCCCGTCGAGGCGATTGAGGATCCCCGGAAACCCGATGCCGACGGCCCCTTTCACCCCGAAGCGCGCATCCGCCGCCTCGACCCGCTCGCGCACAAGCTGCTGCAGCGCCGGGTAGTCGTTGCCCGGCGTGCTCACCCGCTCTTCATGGCAGAGGGTCAGGGCGTCGTCATACACCGCGAAGGCAATCTTGGTGCCGCCAATATCAAATCCGTAGTACATGCCACACTCCCTTGCGGTGGACCCGGCCACCTCGGTCTGTCCAGATGGGGCACATTGTATTAATTCGCAAAAAAAAATAAAGTGACCAGGGGCGAAAAACGGGAGCCAGCTCAAAGCAAACGGAACATTTGTCGTTGTTGGCAAGGGTGTCCGAGGCTCATCAGGGTGCGCTCCTGACCGTCGAACATGAAGCCGCGGCGCAGGTAGAATCCCTCGCCGATGTGATTGCCATCCAGCAGCCAGAGCCTGACACACTCGCAACCGGCCCGGCGCATCTGCACCGCCACCGCCTGCCACAGCCGTTTGCCATGACCCTGACGCCAGTGATCGGGATGAAGGTAGAGCGCCCGGATCCGCGCCGTCATCAAGCCTTCCTCCAAAGAGGGCTGCCAGTAGAGCAGGCCTATGACCACGTCGTCCTGACAGACCAGCATGGGAACGGGGCCGGGCTCGGCGAGCCGGTGTCGCCAGATCTGCAGGTGGTCGGTCACCGCCAGCTGGGCCAGCATGTCGGCCCCCAGCACCTCCCCGTAGGCCGCCAGCCAGCTCGCCCGCTGCATCACCGTCATGGCGGCGGCATCGGCGGGACGCGCCAGGCGCAGGCTTACGCCTTGCACAGGGCTGACGCATCAGTGTTTATACTTTGAACAACCCCATACATTCGAACAAATATTGTTCATTCAGACAGCAGAGCCTGCGCTTGTTGGCCATGCTTAGATTACGTGATTTGTTTTGCTTCAGCATGTTCAGTATCCACTGCCT
>NZ_JALIHH010000131.1:0-9023 GCF_022869435.1 Aeromonas sp. LsrichE-8G | reverse complement strand
CTTCAGTGCCATAGTCCTTGAAAAAATCAAACAGGCTGTAGCCTTTCTGGAATTGGACTTTGCTTTTGGCCATGATCTCGCACCTCAGTAACTGTACGTAAGATCAGTATAGCTCGTGGTGACTGCTAATCATGGGTAATCAGGAAACATAATACTGAGAAGGTTAACGCTCTCAGTCTTATCTAGTATTACTCAAAGGAGGCATCAATTGAACCTTCAATTTCGCCTCCCTGAATATTACCAATCCCTTATCGATTATCTGCAGCAGGATCAGGCTTTGGTTTTATCACCATAGCTATATTGATAATATCCGTAATTACCGTAATAACTGCTGGCTTTCTTTTCTACCGCGTTGAGCAGAATACCCTTGATGACCACACCATTTAGCTCGAAGCGACGAATCGCCACTTCCACCTCTTTCACAGCCGTCTTGGCAAAACGAGCCACCAACAAAGACGCCCCGACATGCTGGCCGACGATGGCCGCATCCGTGACCGCCAGGATCGGCGGGGAGTCGACAATGACAAAGTCGTAATGTTCAGCGGCCCAATCCAGCAGCGCTTTGAAGCGAGGATGCATCAGCAATTCTGAGGGGTTAGGTGGCACTGCGCCACGACAGACAAAATCGAGCCCGTCAAAGCCAGTCTTGCTGATCACCTGCATCATCTTACTTTGACCCGCCAGATAGGCGCTCAAACCAGCCCCCATCTCTTGCCCCAGGACTTTCTGCATATAGCCCTTGCGCAAGTCCGCATCGATGACCAGTACCTTCTTGCCACCCATGGCCAAGGTGGCAGCAAAGTTGGTCGACACGAAGGTTTTACCGATACCAGGACCAGGGCCCGAGATCAGTACGATGTTGTTTTTGGCCTCCATCATGGCGAAATGCAGGCTGGTACGCAGACTGCGCAGCGACTCCATTGCCAGATCGGCCGGATTACGGGCGGCCAGCAAGGCTTCATTGAGTGACATCGCCTGGCGCCGCTTTTTCTTCTGCTGCTGCTCTATCTTGGCCTGATCTTCGGAATAGGGAATAGTGGCGTACACGGACAGCCCCATCTCTTCCAACTGTTCGGGGCTCTCGACACCGCGGTGGAATGCAGCGCGCACCAGGATAAGGCCCACTGACAACATGCCTCCAAGCAGTGTTGCCAGCACCACGATCAGCTGCTTCTTCGGCTTGACTGCCCGGGTTTCGACTGCGGCATCATCGATGATACGCACATTACCGATGGTCCCCGCCTTCATGATATTGAGCTCTTGCTGCTTGTTGAGCAGCTGGACGAAGATCTCCTGGCCCACTTGCACATCACGGGTCAATCGCAAGATGTCCTGCTGGGTTTTCGGCAAGCGCTTGATCGACTTGTTGATGTTGTTCTTGGTGTTGATCAGAGTCTGGCGCTTCTCCATCAAGGCGATATAGGCCGGATGCTGACGGGTATAGAGCTGTTGCAACTCGGCTTCACGGAAGGTCAACTCATTGAGCTGTTTCTCAATCCCGACCATGGTGTCCAGTGCCGCTTTCGCTTCGAGCGGCAGATCAACCGACTCGTTCT
Source organism: Aeromonas sp. LsrichE-8G (assembly GCF_022869435.1). Classification (NCBI taxonomy): domain Bacteria; kingdom Pseudomonadati; phylum Pseudomonadota; class Gammaproteobacteria; order Aeromonadales; family Aeromonadaceae; genus Aeromonas; species Aeromonas sp. LsrichE-8G. The sequence continues at coordinate 7,467 of NZ_JALIHH010000131.1, read as the reverse complement.
GTTGACGATACGTATTGAGCAGCTCTTCCGAACGGTTCAAGTCATCTTTGACCTGGGGCAGATGGGTCTGCAGGAAATCCAGGCTCTTCTGGGCTTCTTCAGTCTTGCGCAGCACGTTCTGCTGGAGATAGTTCTGGCTGATGTTATCGAGCACAGCGCGAATGCGCACCTTGTCTTCCCCTTCCAGCGCCAGGGAGATGATCCCGGTATTCTTGCCCTTCTCGCTAACTTGGAGACCACTTTGTAATTCGGCAATCACATCAAGTACAGGCTTTTTGGCCAACGTGAAAACTTGCCCCTCATAAGCGGCCACATCAGACAAGAGCAGTGTTACATCTTCGTTCTGAAGCAATTTACCCACCTGACCTTCCAGCACCCGGCCTTTCACCTCCAAGGTAAAACGGTTTTCTCCGGTCAAGGTCAAAGTGAAGGAAGTACCAATCAGCTCGGATGCCACCTCAAAACGACTAATCGCCATCCTGGGATAGGGCTGGCCCATCAGGCGAGACACACCGCGGCCAACCAGCGGGAAGAAATCGGGGGTCACCACAGTATCAAGGTGGAGCTCTTGTACCGTGCGGCCAAGCACCATGCGCGAGGTCAAAAGTTCTATCTCAGCGGCGGCATCAGCCTGTTCGCCACCCAGCACATCGGCCATGTCACCCAGAAGAGCGGTGCCGCTGGTCTTTTTTTCCACTTGCAGCAGGGCGTTGGCCTTGAAGACTGGTGTCACCAGCAAGGCGTAAGCAACACCCATCATCATAAAGAAGCCGGTGATACTCACAATCCACCAACGGCCATCGATCAGGTAGCCCAGCAGGCGTCCCAGATCGATCTCATCGTTCTCCACCGCGGCATTGTTTTGCCGGGACGAAACAGAAGAAGTCGTCATTACACAGAGTCCATTTTTATTGTCAGATAAACCCGAACACAGACACAGGCTGTGGTTACAGTTTTTTCACCCAGCCATCAGCACCACGCACCAGCAACTGATAAACGTGCTCGTAGGCTTCCCGGCTGAGGCGATAGGGATCTGGCACCTCGCACTCCCCCAGCCAGTGGCCAAAGAGCATGGTCTTGCCGCGGGCGCCAGGATCAATAGCGGTCACGGCGGAAATATGCCCTTTCTCCATGACAAGGATGAGATCGGCCTCCTGGCACAACGCGCGGTTAAGCTGACGCGCAACATGCCCTTCCAGCGAGACCCCATGTTGCTGGGCTACTTCGCTAGCGACTTGATCGGCAGGCTTGTCAACCAGGGCGCTCACTCCGGCAGAACGGATATCACGGCCGGGCAAACGCTCCCGCAGCAGACGCTCACCCGTCGGGGAACGACATATATTGCCCACACACACGACGAGAATTTTCTCAAACATATTACTGTCACTCTTTCATCTTCAACACGATGCCAAGGGGCCCGAGTCAATATCTATTGAGCGTTACCAGTTGCGAACCCGCAACATACCTTCCGTCAACTCGTTAAAGCCATTGATGGAGGGAACCAACTGACTCAACACGCGGTTCCAGCGCGTCACAGGTGCGGTTGTCACATACACAACGTCATAGGGTTGCAACGCAAACTCCGTCCCCATCACCAGCGCAGTGGCGTCACTCAAATCAAGTTGATAGATGGCGGCTTTCTGCTGTGACTTGCCTGCCGGGCGCAATACGAAAATCCCTGTGGCATTGGCAGCATTCTGGTTCAAGCCCTCGGCACTGCTCAGGGCTTCCGTCAGGCTCATTCCCTCACGACCAATGGTCAGGGTTGAAGCCTTGTTGACTTCCCCCATGACAAACACTTTCTGGGCATCATTGCGCGGCACATAGAGCATGTCGCCATCGCGCATCAGCTGGTTGTGAGAGAGATCGCCATACTGCAAGAGATCCTGCAGCGACAGCGGGTATTCCTTGCCCTGGCGAGTCAGGACCACATGGTGCCAATCTGCCGTCGGGCTCAAGCCCCCGGCCAGATTGAAGGCATCGAGCAGCGTCATCGGCACATTGGTGATGGGCTGCGCGCCAGGTTTGGCGACTTCGCCGGAGATGTAGACCTTCTGGGAGCGGAAAGCGGCAATGCTGACATCGACCTGTGGGCTTTCAATAAACTGAGCCAACCGCTTGGCAATATCCACACGGATTTCAGATACCGTTTTTCCCACCACGGCGACCTTGCCGATATAGGGGTAGAAGATGGAGCCATCTGCGTGCACCCAGTTACCCGCCTCGCTCGCGCTGCGGTAGGAGCCGGCAGGAATGGTCAACTCCGGGTGATCCCACACCGTCACATTGAGGATGTCACCAACACCGATACGGTACTCATAACTGCTGATCTGGCGATTGAGCTCAGGGTTGGCCTTGCCCACCACAGGCGCCTTGCGTAACTCGCTGACCAGTGCTGGCGTCACCGGGTAGACATCGGCCAGTTGATCAACATCAACCGTTCCGGTAGCCACCTCGGTCTTGCCGCTGGTTGAAAGATTGGTACCCGGCACCACAGTACATGCACTGAGCAGAGCCACGGCCGACAACAGAGGGATGAGCTGAATCCTTTTCACTTCCACACCTTATTTAGCTTGCCATCAAAAACTGACTGGAAAAAATCACCGTATGATAGCGGATTTTATAAAAACTAGAGAGCTTTTTCTCTAAAACTAAACACTCTAAGTCGCATCAATTACATATATGCTAAGCTTCGATGCAAACAGCTAAGGAAGGTGCGAATAAGTCATATGGCACGAGAGCATTTACTGGTAACCCATTGATATTAAATGACTAAAATTTTCATTTTTTGTTCGTGGGATACTTGTTCGCACTTTCCTTAATAAAAGGGGCCTGACGATCCTTGTCAGACAGGACCAAGGGTATATTTTCCATAAGCGGCCACACTATAGCCAACTCGGGGTCAGCCCAATGGAGTGTACGTTCATATTCAGGACTGTAATAGTCGGTGCACTTATAAAGCACTGTCGCCATCTCGCTCAACACATAGAAACCGTGCGCAAAACCGGGGGGAATCCAGAGCGACATGGGCGTATCGGCATCGAGATGTTGCCCCACCCATTGCCCACAGGTAGGACTATTCCGACGCAAATCCACCGCCACGTCGAAGATGGTGCCAGAAATGACCTGCACCAGCTTGCCCTGTGGCCGTACGATCTGGTAGTGCAAACCACGCAGCGTACCTTGGCAGGAACGGCTCAAGTTATCTTGCACGAAATTCATCTCACCACAACGGGCGGTAAAATCCTGCTGACGAAACAGCTCCATAAAGCTGCCACGCTCATCGGTATACAGTCGATGCTTGATTAACATCACATCGGGAATCGCCAGGGGAAGAAAATCCATCGTAGTCACTCAGTGTATTGACCCACCCAGATGGCTTAGCCTGTAGGACAAACCTACCTATTGCAAAACCTGCAGATATCATTTTTCTTTCAGGAGCTGACGAAGCGTTTCCTCGACTCCTTCGCTCCAATGAGGTAACTCGAGGCCGAAGGTAGTACGAAGCTTGGTCGTATCGAGACGGGAATTCAATGGCCGCCTGGCAGCAGCAGGGTAAGCGCAACTCGACACAGGCTTAATCTCTCTCACTTTGAGCTCGAGACCCAGTTTCTGAGCCTCGGCAAAGATAAAGCGGGTATAGTCAAACCAACTGACTTCGCCACCAGCCGCCACATGATAGAGTCCGCATAATGTCGGATTGGCCAGCGTTTGCTCGATCGCCCCCAGTGCCACCTTGGCCAGCAGAGCTACCGAGGTGGGCGCCCCAATCTGATCGCAAACCACCGAGAGAAGCTCCTGTTCCTGCCCTAGACGCAGCATAGTTTTCACAAAATTGTGCCGATAAGGACTATGCAACCAGCTGGTTCGGAGTATCAGATAGCGGCAACCACTGACTTGGATAGCCTGCTCCCCCTGCAACTTACTCAATCCATAAACATTGAGAGGACTCGGCTTGTCCTCCTCCCGCCAAGGCCTGTCACCGAGGCCATTGAAGACATAGTCTGTGGAAAAATGGACCAACAGGGCTCCAACCCGCCTTGAGGCTTCAGCCAATGCTGCCACCGCTTGCGCATTGATTTGATAAGCCAGCTCCGGTTCATTTTCCGCTTGATCGACCTGGGTATAAGCAGCGGCGTTGATGATCACCCGCGGCCGTAGCCGTTCCACCCAGTCGACCAATTGTACCGGTTGTAGAAGAGCGACCTCTGCTCGCCTTGGCAGAGACAACCCTTCCTTGCCGAGTAACTGACATAAGGCAAGACCAAGTTGGCCTGTGCCCCCCAGCAATAGGACTGGTGACAGTAACGACATTAACCCAGCGTCATTCATCGGCCATTCTCCTATGGCCCAAGGTAGCACTACTCATTTCAGTGCACAGAGTGATGGGTCTCCGTATTCAAAAACTCAATATTGGTTGTGTTGGAGGTCATCAAGGCTGGTTTCAACTCACCACGAGCCTTCCACACCAAGTCACAGATACCGTCGGTAGGTGCAAATGCGGCTGGCGCCTCCAGCAACAGATGACGAAGCTGCTCATGATCAAACTGATGGCAGGCAACATCAATTTTGAGAAGCAGGGCGCGCAGTTCAGCCCAAGGCAGCAGTTGCTCATTTGCCTTCATGATCCTCGGATGATGAGTGCCCAGCACATTGTCACCAATAAGCAGCTCTTCAAAAAGCTTTTCTCCAGGCCTTAATCCTGTAATTTTTACTTCAATATCTCCGTTCGGATTTTGTTCATTTTTAAGTGTCAGACCACTCAAACGAATCATACGGTATGCCAGTTCGATAATCCTCACCGGCTGCCCCATGTCAAGAACAAAAACATCGCCGCCATGACCCATAGCACCAGCCTGGATCACCAACTGGGACGCTTCCGGAATGGTCATGAAATAACGGATGATATCGGGGTGAGTCACGGTGAGAGGACCGCCATTCCGGATCTGTCTACGAAACAGAGGAACGACAGAACCTGACGAGCCCAGCACGTTACCAAAACGCACCATGCAAAAACGAGTGTAATTCTGGGCAGAAGCCAAGGCTTGCAGTATCAACTCCGCCAATCGCTTCGTTGCCCCCATGGTATTCGTCGGTCGCACTGCCTTGTCGGTCGAGATCAATACGAAAGTTTCGACCCCAGCCTCGATAGCTGCTTGAGCACTATAGAGGGTACCGAATATATTATTTCGAACACCTTCCACAACATTATATTCAACCAAAGGAACATGTTTGTAGGCCGCAGCATGATAGACAGTCTGGATCCTGAAATTGCTCATGATGGTAAATAAGCGGTTCTGTCGCTGTACTGAACCCAAGAGAGGAACTATTTCAACATCGATGCTTTCATTTTCGCAAAGCTCATTAAGTTCTTTATCGATTGCATACAACCCATATTCTGACAGTTCAAAGAGAACCAATTTTTCAGGCTTGCACCGGATAATCTGGCGGCACAACTCAGAACCTATTGAACCTCCAGCCCCAGTCACCATAACTCGTTTGCCAGTAATATTGGCGTTTAAAAGCTCTGGTATCGGAGCGACTGGATCTCTGCCTAGCAAGTCCTCGATAGAAACTTCCTTTAACTCATTGATTTGAGCTTTACCGCCAACCAAGTCAGCCATGCCCGGAATAGAGAGCACTTCACAGGGAAAAGGCTCTAACCGGCGAAGCACATCCTGACGTACCACACGTGATGCACTGGGAATAGCGAGCAATATTTTTTTCACGCCAAACCGCATGATCAGTTCACCAATATCATCAGGAGAATATACGTTATTCCCCTGGATCAGGGCTTTCCTTAAATGAGGAGCATCATCCACAAAAGCAACCGGGAAAAACTCCTGTCCCTGATTCAGGGCTAGCTGAAGCTGGCGCCCAGAAGACCCGGCCCCATAAATAAGTACAGGAACTCGACTTCCCTTACCACGATTTACCAGCATTCGAAAGAAAAGACGTACCCCTCCAATTAGAAGAACTGCAAAGGAAAAATAAATCACTGAAACCGTTCTTGGTAAAAAAATCTCGAAAAAGAATGAAAATGCTACCAAACATAAGGTTGATAAAAATATACCTAAAGAGACTGTCCAAAGCACTTTAAAGCCAACGTAGCGCAATACAGCACGATACAGTCCCAGCTTGGCAAAAATAAATACAGTAACAGGAATAAGTAACGCCAACAGTTCCCAATAGTGGAGGCTTCGAATCGGTATCGCCATATCTAATCGAACCCAATACCCCCCCCAGAAGGCAACGGTTAGCAGCATCGCATCGATCAGTACCGATACACTCCGTTTTAAAGGGCGTGATAGCCCTAGGAAAAAAGTCAACATGGGATCATATCCACCCTATAAAGGAGATGTTTAAAAAAACTTATCGTATTACTCGGTCTCCGGAGCCTTTCCCGGTTACCGTTTGCAAGATATAGGTGAAATAATCTTTCAGGGTTAAGGATGCAATCATCTTGGCATCCGTCTAGGCAAGCAACTCGGGGGTAGACATATCAATAGTATTGACCTGCGCCAACCCGGTAATGCCCGGCCGAACTTCAAATACACCACGCTTGTCACGTTCGGCTATTAACTCTTCTTGGTTAAACAAACAAGGACGAGGCCCAACCAGACTCATTTCACCTTTCAACACATTCCAAAGTTGCGGAAGTTCATCCAGTTTACTTTTACGCAAAAAATTACCAAATGGAGTGATTGACGTCGCACTAGCCAAATGGCTGGCAACCGACGCAGTGCCCACCCTCATAGTACGGAATTTAACCAGTGTAAAAGCCTTTTTATTGCGCCCTACCCTGACCTGACAAAAAATAGGAGACCCTGTATCGAATAGACCGATCAGCGTTAACAGCAGCAGAACCGGTGCCGCACATACAAGACCCAGTAGAGCAAAAATGAAATCCAGCATTCGGATAATGATCGTGGTCATATTTTATGCATCTCGTTGTGATGACATTGAAACGGCTATCTTAGCTAATTGTTGCTCCATGGTCACGGGTGGCTTCCATCCCAAGGTTTCCTTGGTGTGGGTAATATCGACTTGCAATGAGCCACACAGTCTGTCAGCAACTGCTTTTTTGCCTAACAGACTTGCTACTCCCCGGATGCAACTCATTGGTATCGGGATCAACCTTGCCTTCTTACCAAAAGCATGGGCCATCATTCGCAGTAATTGCGTGGTAGATACATCCCGGTCATCGCTGACCAAAAAAGTCTGATTAGCTGCTTTGGGATGATCGATGCACGTTACAATCAAATCAACCAGATTGTCAATCGCAACAAAACTACGCAAATTATCTATTAGCCCTAAAGGTGTAAGTATTCACCGGAACAGTATTGACACAGGAAAAATGAGACGATCGTCTCTTGATCCCACTTTCCTGCTTGCTTGATCCTGCTCCTTAGATACGCTCCCCCCATGAGCAAAAACACCATGCATTCCGCGGGAATGCCCACCACT
>NZ_JALIHH010000130.1:0-11085 GCF_022869435.1 Aeromonas sp. LsrichE-8G | reverse complement strand
AAGGCATGAATATTCATGCTTTTTTGAAACTGAACCTTGTTCTTGGCCATGATTAAACCCTCCAGAACAGGATACTTTAAGTATAGTCCTGAGGGGCTGAAGCATGGTGGTAATCAGGAAGTATAAACACTGATGCGTCAGCCCTGTTTCATGATATATCTCCCAATTTGTGTAGGGCTTATTATGCACGCTTAAAAATAATAAAAGCAGACTTGACCTGATAGTTTGGCTGTGAGCAATTATGTGCTTAGTGCATCTAACGCTTTTAGCAGGGGCGCGACGTCAGGAGCGTCCCTTGCCTAAACTTGTTAAGGCATTTGTGAACAAACGCCACCAGTATTTTGGTTTAGAACCAATGCATACTTCATACGAATACAGCCTATCTCGAATCAAGCAGGAACCATCCAAGATTGGCATAAAAGGTACATTCAACCTTTTCACTGCATCCCATTGGTGCACGTACTCGGTCTTGCAACTCGGACACTTTGGGTTTGCACCAGGAACAAACCTACCCCCGCAAGGGCAATCTGGAAGAGTTGCTGCTATTCGATCCAAGAGCTCTTGATTGATTTCATTTTCATACAGTAATGCATGGTCCTGCTCTCTATGGATTACATTCGAGCAAGTATCACAGAAAAAATGCGGGCAACTGTCGCTCATGCCGCTCGATTGCCAGGCAGGAGTTTCCTTCCCACACTTTGGGTTTGGGCATTTCATTCTTCCTATCCATGGTGCATTCGCTTCGTAATGTACGATTTTCATGTAGCCTTAACGCCTGGCACAGCGGATCGCAAACCTGGCGCGGCTTTTGGTACAAAAGGCGTGACAGGTTTGCGAATCCGTTGCTGCCACTTGTTAACCCTTTTGCCAGATTTGGTAACTATAATTTATGTTAGAGGCGAAGTCTTGGGTAAAAACTGGCCTAAAATTGCTGGGGATTTCAGGAAAGTAAACATCACCTTCCGGCTCGATGTCTATTGTAGATATATGTAGTGTATCTACTTGATCGATCAGGCTTTTGTATATCTCCCCACCACCTGAAACAATGACATGATCCGTTATTTTCTTTAGGTTGGTTAAAGCATCTTTAATTGATGGAAAGATCAATACGTTCTCATTGTCAGATGTAAAACTTGAACGTGTTACGACCGCATACTTTCGGTTGGGTAATGCTCCCATTGATTCAAAAGTCTTGCGTCCAACCAACAGCCATTGGTTATAGGTAATAGCTTTAAACAGGAGCTGTTCACCTTTGGCACTCCATGGAATATCAGGGCCATTCCCGATAACTCCATTCTTCGATATAGCTACCATTAGTGATAGTTTCACAATTCTTCCTCAGAGGTTAACTTTGTTTTAGGGCGACTGCCCTGCTGCGTAACATCGTTGCTGCTCCATAACATCAAACATCGACCCACGGCGTAACGCGCTTGCTGCTTGGATGCCCGAGGCATAGACTGTACAAAAAAACAGTCATAACAAGCCATGAAAACCGCCACTGCGCCGTTACCACCGCTGCGTTCGGTCAAGGTTCTGGACCAGTTGCGTGAGCGCATACGCTACTTGCATTACAGTTTACGAACCGAACAGGCTTATGTCCACTGGGTTCGTGCCTTCATCCGTTTCCACGGTGTGCGTCACCCGGCAACCTTGGGCAGCAGCGAAGTCGAGGCATTTCTGTCCTGGCTGGCGAACGAGCGCAAGGTTTCGGTCTCCACGCATCGTCAGGCATTGGCGGCCTTGCTGTTCTTCTACGGCAAGGTGCTGTGCACGGATCTGCCCTGGCTTCAGGAGATCGGAAGACCTCGGCCGTCGCGGCGCTTGCCGGTGGTGCTGACCCCGGATGAAGTGGTTCGCATCCTCGGTTTTCTGGAAGGCGAGCATCGTTTGTTCGCCCAGCTTCTGTATGGAACGGGCATGCGGATCAGTGAGGGTTTGCAACTGCGGGTCAAGGATCTGGATTTCGATCACGGCACGATCATCGTGCGGGAGGGCAAGGGCTCCAAGGATCGGGCCTTGATGTTACCCGAGAGCTTGGCACCCAGCCTGCGCGAGCAGCTGTCGCGTGCACGGGCATGGTGGCTGAAGGACCAGGCCGAGGGCCGCAGCGGCGTTGCGCTTCCCGACGCCCTTGAGCGGAAGTATCCGCGCGCCGGGCATTCCTGGCCGTGGTTCTGGGTTTTTGCGCAGCACACGCATTCGACCGATCCACGGAGCGGTGTCGTGCGTCGCCATCACATGTATGACCAGACCTTTCAGCGCGCCTTCAAACGTGCCGTAGAACAAGCAGGCATCACGAAGCCCGCCACACCGCACACCCTCCGCCACTCGTTCGCGACGGCCTTGCTCCGCAGCGGTTACGACATTCGAACCGTGCAGGATCTGCTCGGCCATTCCGACGTCTCTACGACGATGATTTACACGCATGTGCTGAAAGTTGGCGGTGCCGGAGTGCGCTCACCGCTTGATGCGCTGCCGCCCCTCACTAGTGAGAGGTAGGGCAGCGCAAGTCAATCCTGGCGGATTCACTACCCCTGCGCGAAGGCCATCGGTGCCGCATCGAACGGCCGGTTGCGGAAAGTCCTCCCTGCGTCCGCTGATGGCCGGCAGCAGCCCGTCGTTGCCTGATGGATCCAACCCCTCCGCTGCTATAGTGCAGTCGGCTTCTGACGTTCAGTGCAGCCGTCTTCTGAAAACGACAGCGCGGCACGGGAATCAAGGCATTGCGATTCTCGAAAATAGTTCTTGAAATTCTATTCTTGATTGCATATCATCTCAACGAGTTTCGATAAGAAAGGATGCGCATGCGACCGTCTGTTGTGCTTGACATGAAGCGAAGCGCAGTGCGTGAAGCGGTAGGCCGCTTTCGCGCCGCGAACCCGCGCGTCTTCGGCTCGGTGCTGCATGGCACCGACCGGGATGGCAGCGACCTCGACCTGTTGGTCGATGCGCTGCCCGGTGCCACGTTGTTGGACTTGGGCGATTTGGAAGAAGAACTGAAATCGCTGCTCGGCGTTGACGTCGATCTGCTGACTCCCGGCGACCTGCCGCCGAAGTTCCGGGCCAAGGTGCTCGCGGAGGCGCAACCGATATGAGCGAGAACCGCCTGCCCGATTACCTCGACCACATTCAGCAGGCCGCAACCGATGCGCGCAGCTTCGTGGAAGGGGTGGCCAAGGACGACTTCTTGGCCGACAAGCGCACCCAGCAGGCCGTCATCATGAGCCTGATCGTCATCGGCGAGGCGGCCACAAAGGTGATGGATGGCTACGTCGAGTTCACCCAGGCGCATGCCGACGTGCCGTGGCGCAGCATGCGCAATATGCGTAATCGCATGGCTCACGGCTATTTCGACATCAACCTCGATGTGGTGTGGGAGACGGTACAGGAATGGCTGCCGGCGTTGCTCCAGCAATTGCCCGCCGTGCGTCAGGATGCCGACGATGAAGACCGTAACGACAAAGGCATGGAGCCATGACCAATCAAGCCGCCGATGTTCGGCCCCTCTGGCGTGTTCGATCCCGCGACCTATGAGCCGCGCTCGGGCAAGACCTTCTGGATGGCCGCAACGGACGTGAGTTCGCTGGTGGGCAAGGAGGCAGCAGCCGACACGCTCATCGGCAACTGCACGACCGCACGACCAGCCTCCCGTTCAAATTCGAGTTAGAACTCATATCCAGCCTGTCTGGGGGCACTGTGAAAGAGGGATCTCCGATGACTGTTGAATCGAGAATATTTTCTGTAGCCGAGTATGTTCAGCCGTCCGAAGGCGAGCCTATTCGTTCCGTTGTGCTTGAAACCCGAGACTCAATTATCGTGGTTTGGCATGTCCATCCCGGGCAGGAAATTGCGGCTCACATTCATCCTCACGGCCAAGACACGTGGACTGTTTTGTCGGGAATGGCTGATTACTTTCAGGGCAATGGGATTGTTCGTGCCCTCAGGGAAGGTGAGATAGCCGTGGCAAGACCGGGCCAAGTGCACGGGGCGCGAAATACAGGTACCGAGCCATTTGTGTTCGTCTCGGTTGTGGCATCAGCCAATGCCGGTTTCGTATTGGCTGAGCGATAGAGCCCAATCTCTGGAGTTGGTCCAATGAGCGGTCGGGGAGATAGGTAACAGACATGCAGCGGACACGGCTGCTAAACCAGGTCGCAAACCTCCTTGCGTCGCAGCGTGCCGCAAGCGACGCGATCAATCGAATGGGGTCGGCATGAGACTGAACACCATCCAGTTCCCGACCGCGTAGCCGCCTGTCCTGCCGATCAGGTCTTGACCATCGACGCCTGGGATCAGTCCTGAATGTTCTTGGAGACCACTACGTTATGAGCCGCAGCCGCCGCAAAACACCCATCGTCGGGCACACGACCTGCGGCAGCGAGCGCGAGGACAAGAAGCTCTGGCATCAGCGCTGGCGCACCCGTGAGCGCACGGCGCTGACCAGCGCGTCGCCCGAAGCCCTGAGCGCCCATCTGCCCCTGCTGGAAAACCAGGCCAGCAGCGTCTGGTCGATGGGCAAGGATGGCCGCTCCTACTGGCCCGTCAAGCGCCAGGCCGCCACGGCGGATCGCATCGCCAATCACAAGGGACGCAACCCGCAAGAACGCGCCTCCCTGAAAAAGCGCCTGCTGCGCAAGTGGATGAGCAAATGAAGCTCTCCTTCCATCAGCACATTGCGCTGTTCTGGATGATCGGTGCTCCGGGCGTCTTCGCGCCCGTGATCGAGAACGCCAAGCGGCCCGATGCCGGCGCCGTCATGGCGTGGGGTGTCGCGATCGTGGCGGTGATGATCCTCTTCACCCCTTTGCTGCTGCGCTGTCCACCATTCCGGCGCTGGTATGGCCGGACGGATGCGCTGTCGGAGCGGCAGCGCCAGGCGCTTGCCGAGCGCGGCCTGCGCCGCTACTACCAGACCGCTTTCGATGACGGCTACGTGCCCCGCGTGATGCCCTACGTGTGGCGCATCATCTGGACGGTCGGCGGGTTGATGGCTGTGACCGCCGTACTGCCTACCAACACCGGACGGCCAGCCTTCGATGCCTTGGTGGTCTTCTCGACCTGGTATCCGATAGGCGTGATGCTGCTGGTTTTCGCGTCGAGGCCCCTTGGCCGGTTGATTCGCCAAAGAGCACAGGAGCGGCGGAAATGAGCACGTCAACCATCGAGGCGCTGGCCAGCGCCTGGGCAAGGATTGCCGAGGAAGCGGAATTCCCCGCTGACTACGAGGGGACTGCCACACCACAAGCGCATCGGGCTAGCGAAGCTATTCAGGAGCAGATTCGGGAGCGCATCGTCGCCACCAACGACATGCGGCTGTTCAGCCTGCTGCACCTGCTGGGTCAGGCGTCGCTGCGCATGGAGCAAGCGCTGTGGCCGGAGGATTACGAGCGGATGACGCGCGAGGTTGAGGAAGCCCTGCGGCAAGCCACCGACGCCAACGCCAGATCGTACACCCACGAAGAAGTGATGCAGGCGATGCAGGAACGCATCGACCGGGCGCGAGACAAGCCATGTTGATTGGCTATGCGCGCGTCTCGACGCAGGATCAGAACCTGGAGCTGCAACGCGAAGCCTTGAGCAAGGCCGGATGTAAAAAGGTCTTCGAGGACAAGGTGAGTGGCACGCGGGCAGACCGGCCTGGCTTGGCCAAGACGCTCGAAATGCTGCGCGAAGGCGATACTTTGGTCGTCTGGAAGCTCGACCGGCTGGGCCGGTCGGTCAAGCAACTGGTCGATCTGGTCGGCGATCTGCACAAGCACGGTGTCCAGTTCAGGAGCCTCACCGACTCCATCGACACCGGCACACCATCCGGGCGGTTCTTCTTCCACGTCATGGCGAGCCTTGCCGAAATGGAGCGCGAGCTGACCGTCGAGCGCACCCGCGCCGGGCTGGAAGTCGCCAAGCAGCTCGGCCGCAAAGGCGGCCGCAAGCCGAAGATGACCGACAGCAAGATCGAGTCGGCCAAGAAGCTGCTGGCCAGCGGGGTGCCGCCCAAGGACGTGGCCAAGAACCTCGGCGTGTCCATTCCGACGCTGTACCGCTGGGTGCCAGCCTCCACGCACGCTTAGCGTGCTTTATTTTCCGTTTTCTGAGACGACCCCTTTAGGCGCGCCCGCCAGATTTAGCAGGGAATAACAGCGGGTGGACAAGCTGCGCGTTGTCCACCCTACGCCACGTCACGCCAGCATAGGGTGGACAACCGCCCCTCAGACTTCTGCCTTGGTCTGCGCCTTGATCCCGTAGAACACGCAATAGAGCACCGGCAGCACCACCAGGGTGAGCAGGGTGGCGAAGCCCAGGCCGAACATGATCACCACCGCCATGCTCTGGAAGAAGGCGTCGGTCAACAGCGGGCTCATGCCCAGGATGGTGGTCAGGGCAGCCATGGATACCGGGCGTACGCGGCTGATGGAGGCCTCTTCCACGGCCTGCAGGGCGTCCTTGCCGCTGGCCAGCTGCAGCTGGATTTCATCCACCAGAACGATGCCGTTCTTCACCAGCATGCCGCTCAGGCTGAGCAGGCCGAGCAGGGCCATAAAGCCGAAGGGAATGCCGGTGAGCAGAAAGCCCAGGGTTACGCCGATCATCGCCAGGGGCACGGTCAGCCAGATCACGGTGGCGCGCTTGAACGAGTCGAACAGCAGGATGGTGATCATAAACATCACCAGATAGCCCAGAGGCAGACTGCCGAACACCGCGCCCTGGGCATTGCGCGAACTTTCGTATTCGCCGCCCCATTCCAGGTGATACCCCTCGGGCAGGGGGATGGCTTCGATCTCGGGCTTGATACGCTGGAGCAGCTGGGCTGCTGTTTCGCCGCTGAGCAGGGCTGGATCGGCCTGCACGGTGAGGGTGCGTTTGCGATCCAGACGCATGATCAGCGGGTCTTCCCACTCGGTGGAAAAGCCCTGCAGCACCTGCTCGATGGGCAGGTAGATGCCACGCACGCTGCTCCAGATCTGCAGGTCACTGAGGCTGTCGGCATTCAGCCGCTCGTTGTCCGGGGTGCGCGCGACAATCGGCAGCAGGCGGGTGCCGTCGCGGTACAGGCCCACGTTCATGCCGGAGAAGCTCATGCGCAACAGGTCATCCAGTGCACTCTTGTCCACCCCCAGTTCACGGGCGCGGGCCTCGGCAAATTGTGGACGAACCAGCTTGGTGCGCTCATGCCAGTCGTGCATCACTGCATTGGCTACCGGATCCTGGCGCATCAGGCGGCTGACTTCGCCACCCAGGCGGCGCAGTTCGTCGGGGTCGGGGCCGCTGAAGCGCGCCTCGATCTTGCTGTCGTTGCCGGGGCCGAGCATCAGCTGCTTGAACTTGGGTTTGACCTGCGGGTACTGCTCGGCCACGTATTGTTCGAGCTGATTGATCAGCGGTTCGATGCGTTCCAGGTTGTCGGTGCGTACCAGCAGCTGGGCGTAGTTGGGGTACTGCTTCTGCGGTGAGTAGGTGAGGATAAAACGCAGGGCGCCCTGACCGATTGTGCTGCTGACCGTGGTCACTCCTTCCTGCTCCAGTACATGCTGATCCAGTTCGGCCACCAGCTGCTCGGTGTAGCGGATATCAGTGCCCTGGGGTAGCCACAGGTCGATAAAGAACATCGGCGTATTGGACGGCGGAAAGAAGCTCTGGCGCACCTTGCCGAAGCCGGCAATGGCCACCACCAGCAGCACCACCAACACGCCCAGAGTGAGGCTACGGCGGTGCAGGGCGAAGTCGAGCAGGCGCCGGTAGCTGGTGAAGATCACCCCGCCGTAGGGGTCGCCCTGATCCTGGCCGGTCAGGGTCTGGTTATCGCGGAAGAACAGGCTGGCGAAGAACGGCGTCAGGGTGATGGCAGTCACCCAGCTGAGCAGCAGGGAGATCATCAGCACCTGGAACAGCGACAGGCAGAACTCGCCGGTGGAGTCGTCCGACAGGCCGATGGGGGCGAAGGCGATGATGGCGATCAGGGTGGCGCCGAGCAGCGGCAGGTTGGTCTGGCGGACAATGCCCCGCGCCGCCTCCAGGGTGCTCTGGCCGCGCTGACGGCCGACCAGAATGCCTTCGACGATAACGATGGCGTTGTCCACCAGCATGCCCAGGGCGATCACCAGGGCGCCGAGGGAAATGCGCTGCAGCTCGATGCCCAGCAGGCGCATAAAGATAAAGCTGCCGAGCACCGTCAGGGCCAGGATCAGGCCGATCAGCAGGCCGCTGCGCAGGCCCATAAAGATCAGCAGCACGACGATCACGATGGCCACCGAGGCGACGAAGTTGATCACGAAACCCTGCACCGAGGCCTGCACTTCGGCGGCCTGGTCGTAGAACACCTGCAACTGCATACCGGCCGGGCGCTGGGCGTCCAGTTCAGCCAGGCGCGCGTTGATCGTCGCGCCGACATCCACCACATTGACCTTGGGTGCGAAGGAAACGCCCAGGGTCAGGGCCGGCTGGCCGTTCATGCGGTAGAGGTTGCCCGGTGTTTCGCTAAAGCCGCGGCTGACCTGGGCGATATCGCCGAGAGTGACCTGCTGCGCGCTGCCCGGGTCGCTGATGATCAGACGCTCCAGCTCGCGCACATCCTGCAGCTCGCCAGTGGGGTGCAGGCGGATCGACTCGCTGCCGACCAGAATGCGCCCGGCGTTGGACACCACGTTCTGCTGGCTGAGCACCTGGGCCAGGCGCTGCGGGGCGATACCCAGGGTGCTCATCTTGCTGCGCGAGATTTCCACCTGCACCTGCTCCTGGCGGGCGCCGGCCAGGCTGACCTTGCCTACGCCAGGCAGCAACACCAGTTCACGGCGCAGGTAGTCGGCGAAATCGCGCAGTTCCTGGGCGCTGTAGCCCTCGCCGGTGAGCAGCAGGAAGAAGCCGAATACATCGCTGAAATCATCCCGCACCTGCGGCGGGTTGACCCCCGGTGGCAGGTTGGGCTGCAAGTCGTTGATCTTGCGCCGCAGTTCATCCCAGATCTGCGGGATCTGCTCGGCCTTGTATTGGCTGTGCAGTTCCAGGCTGATCTGCGACAGCCCGGCACTGGAGATGGAGGTGACCTTCTTGATCGAGGGCAGCTGCTGGATGGCGTTCTCCAGCGGGTAGCTGACCTCTTCTTCCACCTGCTGCGGCGAGGCGCCGGGATAGCTGGTGATGACCATGGCGTTCTTCAGGGTGAAGGACGGGTCTTCCAGGCGGCCGATTCCGAGAAAGGCCAGCAGCCCGCCGATGCCCAGCACCAGAGTGACCAGCCAGCTGGTGACGCGACGCTGGATAAAGTAGCCGGCGATATCCATTTACAGCCCTCGCTCGCGTACCCAGGGCCTTACCGCCTGGCCTTCCTCCAGCTCGGCGCCACCCACGGCAACGATCTGCTCGCCGGGTTCGATGCCGCTGAGTACTTCGATGCTGTTGCGGCTCAGCTGGCCCACCTCGACCTGGCGGGCCGTCAGACGTAGCACGCCGTCCTGCTCGCGAGCCACCCACACCTGCTTGACCTCGGGGCCGCTGTCGTCCGGACTGAACACCGCCTCCACCGGCACCAGCAGGCGGCTACCCAGGTCACGGCTGACCTGGGCCAAGTCAACCTTGACCGTGGCACTCATCCCCGGTAACAGGTTGAGACCCTCGGGACGCGGCATGGACAGGGTCACCTGATAGGTCAGGGTCTTGGGATCAGGCTGGGTGCTGTGCTCCTTATAGACCGCCTCGAATTCGCGGCCGGGCAGGCTGTCGAGAATCACGCTGGGGTGATAGTCGCGGTTCTCTTCACGGCTGCGCAGGTTGGTCAGCAGGTTTTCCGGCATCTGAAACAGCACATCCAGCTGATTGCCGCTCTGCAGGGTGACCACGGGCTGCTTGGCCTGCACCACCTGGAAGTTGTCCACATGGGTGCTGGCCACCACTGCGTCGAAGGGCGCGAGAATGCTGGTGTATTCCAGCTCCTGACGGGCCAGGCTGAGCGCTGCGCTGGCCGAATCCAGGGTGGCCTTGCGCTGGTCATACTCAGCGCGGGAGATCATCTGCCGCTCCAGCAACTGGGCAATACGCTTGAACTGGGCGTTGGCCAAGTCATAGCTGGCCTGGCGATCACGCAGGCGCAGGCGCTGGTCGGCGTCATCCAGGCTGGCAATCAGCTGACCGCGTTTCACCGGCTGTCCCTGCAGCACGTTGAGGGTCTTCAGCTGGCCGCCGATACGGAACGACAGCTCGGCCTCCTCGGTGGCCTTCAGGCGCGCGGGGAATTCGCGCAGGCGCGCCCCGGCCGGATCTTCCACGGTAAAGAGTTTGACCAGGCGCGGGGCCTGTTCTTGGGGGGCTGGAGCCTGATCGCAGGCACTTAGCAACAGGGCGGCCGGCAGGCACAGAAAAAGCAGGGGACGAAGGTTCAAGGCGGCTATCCCTAATCTGGCGAGATCAATAAAAAGGCAGCCCGTTACGGGCCTGTGGCCGAGAGTTTAGGCGTTAATCCGTCATTCCGCACCTGATTTTCCCTTTTTCGCGGCTTGACGGCGATCGGCTGTTTTGATCTATTACTGCTTTTTGGAGGTCGCTCATCATGCCCGCTCCCCGCATCGCCATCCGTAACCTTGATCACCTCGGCCTGGTCGCCGGCCTGTGCCAAGAGCTCGATATCGCCCGCATGATCGATGCGGTGCTGCCCAAAAACCAATCCTTCAAAGTCTCTCATGGTCAGGCGTTGGTGGCCATGATCATCAATGGCTTAGGCTTCCATAGCAGCACCTTGCACATGTTCCCGCGGTTCTTCGCCAACAAGCCGGTCGAGCGATTGATCGGCCCCGGGCTCTGCGCCGATGACCTTAATGATGATGTGCTCGGGCGCTGTCTGGATGCGCTGTTTGCGGCCGATGTGTCGACGCTTTATCAGGTGATGGCCGAGCAAGTGGTCGCCAAGCTGGGGCTCAAGCCCACGGCGGTGCATCTTGATATCACCAGCTTTCACGTCGATGGCGCCTATGACTGTGCCGATGGGGATCTGGTCGGTAAGCTGCAACTGGTGCGTGGTTATAGTCGTGATCACCGGCCAGAGCTGAATCAAGTGATCCTTGAGCTCATCTGTGAAAATCAGGCCGGCCTACCTGTCTA
>NZ_JALIHH010000129.1:0-8357 GCF_022869435.1 Aeromonas sp. LsrichE-8G | reverse complement strand
CTAATCGCAGCTTCAAGGATTACGACGACATCCTTGATGCCTGCACATCGGCCTGGAAGCACTTTATTGCCGATGTGGAGCGGGTGATGTCACTTTGTAGCCGAGATTGGATAAAACTGACCTAATGTTTAATCCGATTGGTATCATCGGCGCTGGGGTCACGCTTCAAGCAAATGGCGCTCTCTAGCGCAGAGGAAATGCTGTACAGCTCGTTGGCGGTATCTTGATGTTGCTTGTTCATGCGGCGGCCCTCCCGGTCGGAGTGCGGGACAGGAACACCAGAGGCAGGCCAGGCAGGTTAGCGCGGGCTTGTGCTTCGGTGTCAGCAACGGCGGTAATGGTGCGGATACGGCGCAGGTCTGCCAGACGGCAGGCGCTTGGGGCAATCAAGAAGGTGAAGGTCACGGTATGAATCCTTGGTTTTGATAGACCAAGGCGGATCGGGTAGCCGCAAGACAGTGCCAAACCAAGGAAGGCACAGTGGGGGCGTTTTCTTTGGCTCCCGACCCATGCCCCCAAAACTGGATAGATCCCCGGCAGGGTGCCGGAAATGGGGGAAGAGGTGCGAATTGTCCTTGGTTTAGTCACAGCTTGCGGGTGTCTAATCCGCCAGCCATGCCGCCACTTGTCTAAGGTGGCGACGGCACGAATCGTACCGTGTCGGACGGTATCAGGCAAGCCCGCCCGGCTGATTTTGGGCAAGGCTTCGCCCTGGGCAGTGAGCCCATGGGTATTCATGGTCATAGATACCTCGGGGTTAGGCGGCGGGTGGGAGGGGGGCTGCTTCGGGTGAACGAGCGCACAGAACGGCGGCATGGTCATCAGCCAGCGGTGCGGCGTTGCGTTGCTTGCGCCAGTGGTTGATCAGGGCCACCAGCTTCTGAGCCTGCTCCCGGTCGGCCAGCCAATAGCGCTTGATCCGGGTGATACCGCCGCCGCTATGCTGGTGCTCAAAGAAGGTGTCCATTATCTCTATGCCGTGCTCCCGGCGCAGCTCGCTTATCGAGTTGCGCGGGTTCATGTCATGAAGGCCAGCCAGGGCAGACAAGGCGCTAACTCCTTGGGCTCCTTGTTCCAGTAGGTGAAGCGCAACCAGTTCGTGCTTGGTGGCACAGCGGGTCGGCTGGGTGGTATGCTTGTCACGCTCAAGCAGATAGGTCGTGCCGTTCGCGGTGCGGCCATTTTTTTTGTCCATCGCCTGCCTCCTTATGCTGCGGTTACACCACATTGTTCCAGCCAAGCCACAACATCGCGCTCACGCCATGCCACTCGATTCGGGCCGAGCCGTACTGGCTTCGGAAAGCGCCCTTTTGCCATCATGTCGTAAAGGGTGCTGCGGGACAGGCTGGTCACTGCCTCCACTTGCTGACGCTTCATCAGGGTTACTTGACTCAGGTCGATACTCATTTGCTTGCCTCCGGATACAAAAAACCCGGCGCAATGGCCGGGTTATAAAGTGGGTTTGTCTGGCGTTTCGTTCGGGGAGTCTCTGGGCGTCACCTCCAAATAAAAAACCCGGCGCGGTGGCCGGGTCTGGAAATAAAAAGGCCCGATCTATAGAGATTGGGCCAGTATGGGTAAATCCTAACGTTGGACACCATTGGTGTCAACGGGTATTCGCCGGAATCTATGCAATTTTAATCACCACGCCACCAGCATTGTCAGCGTCGCCCACATACTGCCCCCACAGCTCCATCAGCCCGCGCCGCTTTTCCAGCACATCCCCGCGCCAGTAAGCAGCCTCGGCCCCCTGGGCCACCACATGGGCAAGGCACATCTCGCATATCTCCCTTGGGTAGGTGGTGCGCTCGGCAGCCCAATCACGAAACGATGACCGGAAGCCGTGAACCGTGAAGCCTTCCGCTCCATGTCGCCGCATGAACATAGTTACCGCCCCAGCGGATAGATGGCGGTCTGGTCGCTGCCCTGGGAACACATAAGGGGAGCCCTGTACTCTTGGCAGGCTCATGAGTAGGGAGATAGCCCGCTTGCTCAGTGGTGCCCGGTGATCTCGTGCGCCCTTCATCCTTATGGCAGGGATTGACCACTCACCCCGCTCAAGGTCGATCTCGTCCCATGTGGCCCCCAGTGCCTCACCTGCTCGGCAGGCGGTGAGAATGATCAGCTCCAATACCTTGGCGCTCATGCTTTCAGTCTGGGCGATCTGGTTGATAAAGGTGGGGACTTGCTGGAACGGCATAGCAGCATGGTGTTTCACCGCCGCCACCTTGGCGCGTTTGGGGAGCAGCTTATCCAGGTGGCCGCGCCACCGTGCCGGGTTCTCACCAGAGGTAAAGCCTCTGGCCTTGGCGGCATCAAGTATCAGCTCGATACGATTTCGCACACGTGAAGCCGTCTCAGTCTTGGTCTGCCATATTGGTTGCAGGATGTTTAGCACGTGCTCGGTGTTGATCTCGTCCGGCTGCAACTTGCCAATCACCGGGTAGGCGTACTGCTTCAGGGTGTTGGCCCATTGCTGGGCGTGTTTGGCGTTCTTCCATCCTGCCCGGTGGGCCTCGATGTACTGCTCACCCAGATCACTAAAGGTAACCGCCCGCGCCGCTTCCTCCTTGGCTGCTCTGGCGGCTGCTCGCTTCTCGCCTATCGGATCTTCCCCTTGCTGGATCATCCGGCGAGCCTCAAACGCCAGTGTTCTGGCATCAGCCAAGCTGACACCGGGGTAAGCCCCTAGCCCCATGTCTCTTAGCTTGCCCGCTTGGCGATAGCGGAACACCCAAGAGGCCCCGCCGCCCCTCCCTATCTTCAGGTAAAGGCTGTCGCCATCGTTGGTCATGCCGGGCTGGCCCGCCCTACAAAGACCCTCAACTGTTCTGGCTGTGAGTTTCCCCATTTTTACCCGCTCCCCTGTCCGTTCAATGGCTTGGCCGGGGGTGCTGGATCACAGCCCATACTGAATCCATCACACGCCAGCCCATACCTCAGCCCATACTTTAGCGCCGGATTTTACAAGAATCTATCGGAACGACTCGGAACGGGTTTGTTGTATCTATCCGCAATATATAAGGTTTCCCCGGCACTATGCGGAATGGCTCAGAACGGATTGCGGCGGACTGTCTCTCCGCCATTTATTCCCCTCAAGCCCGCGCCCGTCGCGGGTTTGTCATTTCTACTGTCCATCCCCCGGCTCAGCCATCTCCCAATGTCTTTTCCGATTTGAGGCCTGTGGTCACGGTGTCGCGTAGTCTCACCCCATTCTCTCGAATGTCCATTCACCTGATTAGCCACTTGCCGGCCCAGACAGGTCTCCCGGGGTCATCACCAACATGGTGATGGGGCATGGGCCCGCACCTGCAGGGTCATCTGGCCTCAGCCATCGCGATCCCCCTGATAGGCGCAGAAAGCCTGCGAGTAGATGTGTCCAGAGTTGGCTATTGGTGCTTGGTTTTCTATCCCGCAGCCATCATCAGAGCAACGTGGCTGCGGGTTGGAGACTCATGCCTTGCGGCTGGCGAGCTGGCGAAGGCGCTGGGTGCTCTGGTGCAGACTCTGGTGCTGCACCTCGTTCAGGGCGCAGTGCTTGAGCACGTACTCGGCGCTGGCCACCACCGTCTTCCAGCGCGGTGCCTTGGGCAGGGTGTCGAGGTTCAGGTACTTGTCGAGGGTGCGGGTCTGGGGACTGGAGCGGTCCATGTAGACCCGCCACAGCTTGCTCTTCTCCGCCAGCACTATCTTGCCCTTGCCGGTGCTCTGCTGCCAGGTCTCCAGGGTGAGACGCATGGTGTCCACCAGGGCGCGGCGCAGAGGTTCGTCATCCTGCTGGCGAATGAGATCGTCGGCCAGCGACCTGAACTCCCCTCCCAGCCGGCTCAGTTCCCCCAGCAACTGGCCATCCTCGATGATGGCCTGGCGAGAGAGGCTCTTGAGGGCGTTCTCCAGTGCAGCCATGCGATTGTCGTCCTGGCGCGGTTCTGTGCCAAGGGTCAGCGCATAGGCGTGCTGCCCCCCCAGGTTGATGGGCAGGGCGCGGGCGTTGAGGGTGTCTCGCTGGCCCGCCACCAGGAAGTCCAGCTCCCGCTCCGGCTGCGCGGTCATGTCGGGCCACTGGCTTGCCAGCGGGGCGGCCAGCCACTCGTCCAGCATCTGCCCCTCCATGGCTTCCGGCTCCTGACCCAGCAGGCGCGCCAGGGCCCGGGAAGCAAACAGCACCCCTCCTTGCTCATCGAGGAAGACCATGGGGTCGGCCCCCTCGCCAAGCAGGGCGAGGAGCCGCTCCTGATCCTGGTGCAGTTGTTCCTGGAGCAGCAGACGGTGCTCTATCTCCTGTTTGAGCAGGCGGTTCTCCACCAGGGAGGCGCGCCCGGCGCTGGCCTCCAGCAGGGCTCTCACCCGGGCGAACAGCTCCTCCTTGCAGAAGGGTTTCACCAGATAGTCGTTGGCCCCTGCGTTGAAACCCTCTTCAATCTCCTTGGGCTGGTTGAGGGCGGTGAGCAGCAGCACCGGCAGCTTCTCCTTGGGGTGCTGCTGGCGCAGACGGCGGCAGACGTCGAAGCCCGAGAGGGTGGGCATCATCACATCAAGCAGGATGAGATCCACCGGCTCCTGAGCCAGCTTGGTCAGGGCGTCGTGGCCGTCGCTGCTGGGCAGGATGCGATAACCGCAGGGCTGCAGCAGGTGGCGCAGTATGTGTAAATTGATGGGCTCGTCATCCACCACCAGGATGACGGGGGCATCTTGCGGCGGGGGCGGCAGATCCTCGCTCTCCCAGTCCGGCAGGATGACGGGTTGCTGGCGCACCAGCTGGTGCTCTATCTGGCGGCTGTCGAGGGTCAGACTGCCCGCCTTGCCGCTGGCCAGCGGTAGGGTGAAGGCGAAGGTGGAGCCGACGCTCGGCTCGCTTTCCACGAACAGCTCCCCCCCCATCAGGTGCACCAGCTGGCGGGTGATGGAGAGACCAAGGCCCGCTCCCTGCTTGCTCACTTCCGGGCTCATCTGCACCAGGGGCTCGAAGATGTGCTCCAGATGGTCCCTGGCGATGCCGATGCCGGTGTCGGTCACCTTGATGCGCAGGAAGTTGCCCTCCACCAGGGCGCTCAGCACCACCTTGCCCTGGGGGGTGTACTTGATGGCGTTGCCCACCAGGTTGTAGAGCACCTGCTCGAGGCGCTGCTCGTCCGCCAGCACAGGGGGCAGCTCGGCGGGGCTCTTGTCCACCAGGGTGAGGGGCTTGGCCTGCACCAGGTGCTGGCAGAGATCCAGCACCAGCCGGATGACCCCCTTGGAGGAGACCGGCTGGGGGTGGATCTCCAGCTGGCCGTAGCGCATCTGGTGGTAGTCGAGCAAGTCGTCCACGAGGCGGGCCAGACCGTCGGCGCTCTTGATGATGAGGCCGAGTTGTTTCTGCTGCCCTTCGGTCAGGTCCTGCTGGCTGGCGAGCATGGACTCGGCCATCCCCTTGATGCCGTGGATGGGGGTGCGCAGCTCGTGGGAGGTGTTGGCCAGGAGCTCGTCTTTGAGCTTGTCCGCCTGTTGCAGGCTGAGGTTCTGCTTGTGGGTCAGCTTGACCTGCTGTTGCAGCTCCTGGGTCTGGCGTTCGATGAGCTCGATCTTGTCCTTCACCGAACGCTGCATGTGGCGAAACGCCTGGGCCAGCCGGTCGATGTCATCGTCGGTGCGGGGGATGGTGATGGGGTGATCCAGAGCGCCGTCCGCCACCTGTTCGGCGGCGGCGGTGAGGGATCGCAGGGGCGCCGTGATGGAGTGGGAGAGCCAGCGGGAGAAGAGGATCAGCAGCAGCAGTGAGCCTGCCCCCAGCAGGATCACCAGCGTCTCGAGCTGGCGGATGGGGGCATAGGCCTCGCTGGTGGAGATCTCGGCGATGAAGGCCCACTCGGTATCGAACACCTTCACCTGGGTATAGGCGGCCAGCACCTCGTCATCGTGGTAGGAGAGGAAGGGGCCGACCCCCTGCTCCCCGGAGAGGGCCTTGATGATGAGGGGGGTCTGCAGCGGCCGGAAGTCGGGGCTGAAGCTGTTCTCCACGCTGAATTCAGGGGCGAGCCAGGCGTTGGCGCGCATCCGCTTGTCCGGGCCGATGAGAATGGTCTCGCCGGTTGCGCCGAGCCCCTCCCGCTCCGCCATGATCTGGTTGAGCTTGTCCGGCAGCAGCTCGAAGATGACCACGCCGCGCACATAGTCGTACTGCATCACGGGAGCGGCGAGGTAGGCGACCACCTGGCCGGTCAGCTCGTTGCGGCCAAAATCGGTGAACTCGAAGATCTGCTGGGGCTTCTGGCCGCCATCGAGGCGGCGCTTGATCTTGGCGAAGGTGTTGCCAAGACCGCTGGACTGGTAGGGGCCAGAGAGCAGGTTGGTGGCGAAGTTGGCCTGCTTGGTGACCGAGTAGACCACGTCACCGTTGAGGTCGACCAGGAAGATGTCGCTGTAGTTGGACTTGCGCACCATGTCGGCGTAGCCGCGATGGAAGCGCTGGTGGACGCGGCCATACATCTCGTCCGCCAGGATGAGGGCGCTGATGGAGGGCTCTATCTCCACCTGACTGTCAGGTTGTTGCAGCTTGTCCCAGGAGCCCGGCACATAGCGGGCCTGGGCGCGGGCGCGGGCCTCCTGCGGCGTGGTGCCGAGCTTCTCGAAGGCACCGGTGAAACCGTAGAAGCGACCGATACTGTTGCCGGCAAAGTCCTGCTGGGAGAAGTTGATGATCTGCTCCTTGAGGTTGCCGAAGTAGTCTTGCAGCTGGTTTTTCTTGATGTTGCGTACCGAGACCAGATGGTTGGAGGTCTGGGTGGTGAGATCCTTGCCGTGGCTATAGAGGAAAAACAGGGTGACGACCAGGAAGGGCACCAGGCCCAACATGAAAAAAGCCAGCATCAGCTGCGGTCTGAGCCCCCGAGGCCTGAAGTTCCATTTCATCGCATGATTTTCAATTGATAATCCAGTTACTAAACGCGATGAGTTTCTGACTAAAGGCTAACTATTTCAATGGCTTTATCTTAAATTCGCTCGTCGGGTCACAGGGAGCGGGGGGATTTTCGACCAAGGCGTCTAAAGGGTGAGCAAACAGCACGGGAAAGGGCTCAAAGTGAGAAAAAAGGGTTGTGCCCGGGCTCGGGGTACGTATAATGCGCCTCGTTGTCAGGCAACTGGCACGCAAGCAATAATGCGGGAATAGCTCAGTTGGTAGAGCACGACCTTGCCAAGGTCGGGGTCGCGAGTTCGAGTCTCGTTTCCCGCTCCAATACTCCATGGCACCAACCATGGACATCACTCTCAAGGCAATGCCTTGTCAGCATGGCGCGTTAGCAAAGCGGTTATGCAGCGGATTGCAAATCCGTTTAGTCCGGTTCGACTCCGGAACGTGCCTCCATCTTCTCCCTGTTATCCACATCACTGACGTTGTCCATCCGCCCTGGCGGCCCAGGATGATGCTTCATTGGATGTCAGTCAGCCGTGAACAACCTTCCCGTTGCCACGTTTTGTGCAGATGTAGATCCATCTCGGCCAATGCCTCGCCCCTGGATCCGGACCTCTCTTCGCCCCCCTGTTCTGCCAGCGCGGCCATCTCCTTTATCAGCAAACCGCATTGCCACAGGCTGGCGGTGGGGACCCCGTGATAGGGGATGTCGATGGCATCGTCACGATTGAGCCGCCACTCCTGCCACTGGCTCCAGGCGAGCACGCCCAATGCCCCCAGCAGCGCCGCATCTGCAAGTTTCATCCTGTGTTCCCCCGATCTGGTCCAGTCCTCGTTAACTCTGGAACAGGGGCCGCGTTTTGCCACCTTTGTTGTTTTTTAGTTAAAGAATGTAACCCGGTTTCATTTTTAGGCTTTTAGCCCCATTTTTTATCAAAAAATGGCGCTGTCGGTGTAGTAATCCTACAATGATTGGCGTAATCTTTGTTCAGTGGTCTTACCAGTGAGGCGTTACATCATGTTTCATCCCTTCTCCCTGACTCAGATAATCCTTCGCCGCATCTTCGTCTTGGTGGCGGGTTTGCTCGCCTTCCCGG
Organism: Aeromonas sp. LsrichE-8G; assembly: GCF_022869435.1. Classification (NCBI taxonomy): domain Bacteria; kingdom Pseudomonadati; phylum Pseudomonadota; class Gammaproteobacteria; order Aeromonadales; family Aeromonadaceae; genus Aeromonas; species Aeromonas sp. LsrichE-8G. The sequence goes on along the minus strand of NZ_JALIHH010000129.1, from coordinate 368 downwards.
TGATGCTGTTTCGCCGGGATCGCGCCCGTTTCTACAGTTACCTGCACCGCATCTGGAGCAAGACCAGCACCAAGCCGGTCTGGCTCAAGATGAGCGAGCGAGGGGAGCGGATCTTCTACTGATCCTCCCCGCGACGCCCGCTTCACCCGGTGCCAAACTGGCGTGACAGGCAGGGCGCACCTCCCGATATAAAAAAACCGACACCCTGGTGTCGGTTTTTTTAGGTTCATCGCGGCTTTCCGGGGAAGGCCGCCTTGATTTTCAGAAAAAAGTATTCTGAGTCCCTAAATCCATATGCCATACGCTTTATCACTTTGATCTTGTTGTTCACCCCTTCCAGCACACTCGTGTGCATCGGGTAGTTTGCA
>NZ_JALIHH010000128.1:0-1215 GCF_022869435.1 Aeromonas sp. LsrichE-8G | reverse complement strand
GGGACACGCCGTTTTAGCCTGTGGAGGCGTGGTGCAATCAGGCCGCCCGATGAAGCAGGAACCCGGTACTGCGCGAGCAGCTATCACCCAGTAATGGGAATCCCCCTCCTGTGACGCGAAGCGCTAAGGTGGGGGAGGATGTCAAATGAGATTCTATGAATGGTTCGCTGGATGAAAAATGTACCAAAACCTGTTTGTGCCAGAAGACTCAATAAGTTATGGAGACTTTTATCCCTCGTGGTGACTCATAAAACCACATGAAAACAACATATCTATCTAATGGCGCCGGTTCAAGTGCAAAATATCCGGCGGCCGTCTCGGTGGAAAATCCGGGCACAGACAGGGCGTTGTCCGGCACGCTTCACGGGGAGTAGGGCGTGCGAGTCGGGCAAATATTTTTGCCCGGCCCATAGGCTCCCTCTGTGTCTTGTCATGGGCTTCCCATATACTCAGCCATCCCCATTGGAAGGTTCGGGAATGGACGCCTCAATTCTGCTCAATCTGGACGTATTTACCCTGATGTTGATGGCCCTCGGGGGCTACAGCCTGGGATTCATCACCCTCTCCATCATCTGGTCGACCCATAGGGAAATACCCGGTCTCGGGCTCTGGTGGTGGTCCAGCCTCTGTGCCCTGGCGGCGCAATCGCTCTTCTTCATGCAGGCATTTTCCCCATATCGCGGGGATCTGGCTGGCCAACCTGCTCATCACCTTCTGCCTCGCCCTGATGCCACTCGCCATCCAGCGCTTCTTCGGGGAGCCGCCAAACTGGCGGGCATTCACCCTCTTCATGCTGGTCTATCTGCTGATCCTCTGCTGGAGCGTCATCTTCAACGACAAGATGGCCCCCCGGGTGCTGCTGGCCTGCCTGAGCTACATGATGGTGGGGGCGGTAATTGTCTGGCTCATATGGCGCCATGTCTACCCTGACTATCTGCCTGCGGTGCTGGTGTTCACCGTGGTCAACATCCTGCTCTACGGTTTCAATCTGGTGCGCATGGGGGCCCTGCTCGGCGGCGAGGTGCGGGTCCTGATGGATCAGCATGCGGTCAATGTGCTCCCCTTCCTCTCCATCTTAAATGCGAAAGGGGACTCCCTCCGACGTAGGTGGGAGGGGAATTTCGCCGGGGCGTCAGCCCCGCTGGTTTTGAATGTATTGCTTGATCACCTCTAACGGCGCACCGCCGCAAGAGCCCACAAAGTAAGAGCGTGACC
>NZ_JALIHH010000127.1:0-2002 GCF_022869435.1 Aeromonas sp. LsrichE-8G | reverse complement strand
GGGACACGCCGTTTTAGCCTGTGGAGGCGTGGTGCAATCAGGCCGCCCGATGAAGCAGGAACCCGGTACTGCGCGAGCAGCTATCACCCAGTAATGGGAATCCCCCTCCTGTGACGCGAAGCGCTAAGGTGGGGGAGGATGTCAAACTCCCGTCATTGGTGGTGGCAGTAATGATAATGGCTGGCGCCGGGGCTTGCCTAATCGGCCCGGGTCATTCGGCCCAGGGCATCTCGGGCAGGCTGTCGAGGAACTCGCCGTAACGGACGAGGTTGAAGGGGCCCTGTTCGGCCTCCATGGCCATGAGTTCGGCGCCCAGGGCGCAGGCGATGTATTGCAGCGCCTCTTCCCGCGGGGTGCCCTTCATCACCAGGCGCATCAGGGTGGCTTTCACCTGGAGGGGATGGCCGTCGGCGAGCTGGTTCTCCACCATCTCCAGCAGTGTCTCTTCATCAAAAAATTCGGGGGTATCGGTCATGGCCGTTCTCCTGCCTGTTCCATGGGGTGGGCAGTATAGCGGGGACGCGGCTCCCGGGGGCGAAAATATCGTCCGGGTCTTGCCAAGGAAGCGGGGCGGGAGCAGTCTTGGACACTCTCTCTGCCGAACGAGCCCATGTCATGATCCTCTCCGAGCGCCTGGAACTGCGCGAACTGACCGTTGTCGATGCCCCCTTCATTCTCGAACTGCTCAACGATGGTGATTTTCACCGCTACATCGGCGATCGCGGGGTGCGTACCCTGGCGGATGCCGAAAACTACATCCAGCAGGGGCCTGCGGTCAGTTATGCCCGCCACGGTCACGGACTCTATCTGGTGGTGCGGCGGGAAGACGGGGCCAGGCTCGGCATCTGCGGGCTCATCAAGCGCGATACCCTGCCCTGTGAAGACATCGGCTATGCCTTCCTGCCCGCCTGGCGCGGCCAGGGCTATGCCATCGAAGCCGCGCGGGCGGCCATGGCAGATGGCCGCGAACGGCTCGGCATCGAGCGGGTGGTCGCCATCGTCACTCCGGGCAATGAGCGCTCGGTCCGGCTACTCGCCAAGCTGGGGCTGAGTCAGGGCAAACGGGTCAGGCTGGGAGCCGGCGAGGAGGAGTGCCTGCTGCTGGAGGCGCCGGACAAGGAGACTTGCGGGGTCTAGCCACCGCTCGGGGAGCGGGGCCATGCAGACTATGACGTCAGGCAAGGAGGCCGCCGTGAGTTGCGGCCTGTCTGCATCGGGCGCTGCCTGGGCAGGCAAGGTCAGTTGAGCTCTTCGATGGAGAACTCGCCTGCGATGCCATCACAGGAGATGGCGAAGCCGCCGCTGAAGCGGGTGCTGAACTGGATCAGGAACGCATCGTCGTCGTGCTCTTGCACGGGCAGGTTGATGGGTTTGCTGCGACGCAGGGGTTTGCGGATCTGTACGTGTTTCATCATGGTATTTCTCTATATAAATTAAGTGTTTGCTCCTTGTATTGGCAAATGTCAGGTCAATGGGCGCGGTCAGCACGATGGCGGACGAGCGCGCAGGAATACCCAGCCCGGTTCAGGGGCGTCTGCACTTTCAAGGAAGGCGCCAAGGACCACGCGGATGCATGATGCTACTTGGGAGTGGGCAGATCGGGTCTGCACCGTGAGAGCCGGGCAACGCAGGCAGACAGCCTGAACGGTTCTCAAGGCGAGTAAATCAGAAGAAGGTTATGCGGGTACTGGCAGGATTCATCGTGAGGTGAAGCATTGCGAACATAATCAGGGCTGATTAACTAGCCGGCGCGCATTCTCTCCTCGAAATGTGTAAAAAGCAAACACTAATTGTGCGTTCACCCAGTCATTCCCTGTTTTTCTCTGCCACGGGGATGACAAAAGGGCTCCCTTGGGAGTAATGCCGATCAGTTAAGGATCCATTGACCGATCCTCAGGCTGTGTAAGAATCCGAAACTCCTTGTTGGGTTTCGGATTTTTTTATGCGTATCGACCAAGCTCTCGACTTCATTCACGCCTGTCCTCCCGGAAAGTTTGAGTCC
>NZ_JALIHH010000126.1:0-7005 GCF_022869435.1 Aeromonas sp. LsrichE-8G | reverse complement strand
AGTTGGACAAACAGGCAGAGCAGTTCAAGTTACCCGCCCGCCGAGAACGAAGTTACCCAAGGTGCATCAAAGCCAAACCACAGAAGTATGCGACGAGAAAACCTAGTAAAAACAATGCCAGTCAGGCTTAACTGACTGGCATTAGGATATATTCCCGCTTTTTTTTGGTCGCGATTTAAAGGGCGACGTTCCTGAATAAAGGGAGGCCGACAAGGGATAAAAAGAGACGGGCATATCACCTCCACCCGTTCGCCGTGACAGGAAAACGGGGGAGAGCTATTTCACGATGCGATCGGCCAGGGTGCCGACGGCCACCACGAAATAGGGGGAGCGATTCCAGTGACGCAGTACCCGGTAATTGTCATAGGCAAGGTAGCTTCGCCCGTGAATATCGTCGGGGCGGATGAGGGAGGCCTGCATGTCGACCGCAGGCAGAGGTGAGCCGTCCTGCTGGCGAACCCCGAGGGCCTGCCAGGTCGCCAGGGACTTGCGGGTATCAAGTCCCAGCAAGGCGGGGTCCAGGCGTTCTGGCACCCTCACCCGCCGTCCCCAGGTCTGGTCTTCGCGCCAGCCGTTCTGGCTCAGATAATTGGCAGCCGATCCAAATACATCCGCGAGATTGCCCCAGAGATCCTTCTTGCCGTCCCCGTCCTGATCCACCGCGTATCGCAGGAATGACGAGGGCATGAACTGCACCTGTCCCATGGCCCCCGCCCAGGATCCCTTGAAGTTGGCGGGGTTCACATGTCCCTGCTCCAGAATGCGCAGGGCATCGAACAACTCGCCTTTGAAGAAGGCTTCACGGCGACCGTCCCAGGCCAGGGTCGAGAGAGAAGAGATAAGGGGATAATGGCCGGTTATTTTGCCGAAATTGGTTTCAATTCCCCACAAGGCAACAATAAAGCGGGGCTGTACCCCATATTCCCGGCCTATTTTTGTGAGCAGCGGCAAATGCTGGCGATATAAGGTTTGGGCTTGCTTGACTTTCCATTCCGGCACCGCCCGGGGAATATATGTGTCCAGGGTCAGTTTGAATTCCGGCTGATTTTTGTCGTGCCTGATGACGGCATCGACAAGGTGGACATCCGCAAAGGCCGCACTCACCGTCTCGGGCAACATGCCCGCCGCCAGCGCCTGCTCTTTGAGGCTTGCCACGTACTGGTCAAAATCGGGGCCGGCCTGCACCGGCGATCCCGACAGGGCGCCTGACAACAGCAGTGCCAGCCGCCCCGCCCTCATCGTGCGCCCTTTAATTGCGCCTTGTGCTGCTCCAGCAGGTTTTCCGGTGGCGGTGGCACCTGCAGATAAAAGCCCTGGCTCTTCAGGGCGGCCATCACCCGCTCCGTGGAGGCCAGCCCCAGGGGCTTGGCCGGGTCCAGCTTGGTCATCAGGACCAGTTCGGGACGCCCGAAGGTACTCATCAGCACCTCGGGAACGCGGGAAAAGTCCTCTCTTCGTTCAATAAAGAGATAGGTCTCGGCTTTTTTGCGACTTTTATAGACTGCACACAACATGGAAATTGATATAATCCGACGGGTTTATTGCCTCTGGTGGTGGCAAACTATAACATCAGGAATTGAATAACAATAACGTATTACCGTCTCGGTTCGGGGAAGATTCATGGTTGAACGCGATAACGAATTGAAAGGGACCACCTTCACTATTTCTGTGTTGCATCTCAGCGATGGCAATCCGGCCCGGATCCGACAACTGCTGGAGGCCAAGGTCGCGCAGGCCCCCCAGTTTTTTAATTGTGCCCCCCTCGTCCTCAATGTGGAACGCCTCGAAGCGATCCCCGATTTCGAACAGCTCAGGGAGCTGGTTGAGTCGGAAGACTTCGTGCTGGTCGGGATCACGGGGGCGCGGGACGAGGCGATGAAGACGGCCGCCAAGGCGGCAGGCCTCGCCGTCATGGTGTCAGGCAAGAGCCGCAAGGCAGAACCTGAGCCGACGCCGCCAGTGCCAGAGCCCAAGCCAGTGGAGGCCGCACCGGTTCCCCCGGTGCCAGCGCCCGTGGAGGCAAGCAAGGTCCACGTGGGCCCGGTGCGCTCCGGTCAGCAGATCTATGCAGCCGGCACCTCGCTGGTGGTGCTGGGCTCGGTGAGCCCTGGCGCCGAAGTCATCGCCGATGACAGCATCCATGTTTATGGTGCCCTGCGTGGCCGAGCCATCGCAGGGGCCAAGGGCAATCCCAAGGCCCGCATTTATTGCCAGCAATTGCAGGCCGAGCTGCTCTCCATCGCGGGCACCTTCCAGCTCAGCGATGCATTGCCTGCAGGCGTGATACAAGAGCCGGTCCATATCCGGCTCGACAATGAACAACTTCGTATAGACCGAATCAAATAGAGTTACAAGGAAGCGAGAATGGCGCGAATCATAGTCGTTACATCGGGCAAGGGTGGCGTTGGCAAGACGACAACCAGCGCGGCACTGAGCACCGGTCTGGCCCAGCGTGGCCACAAGACCGTGGTCATCGATTTTGACATTGGTCTGAGAAACCTGGACCTCATCATGGGTTGCGAGCGGCGCGTGGTCTATGACTTCGTCAACGTCATCAACGGGGAAGCCAACCTCAACCAGGCCCTCATCAAGGACAAGCGTTGCGAAAACCTGTTCATCCTGCCCGCCTCCCAGACCCGGGACAAGGATGCCCTGACCCGTGAAGGGGTGGAGAAGATCCTGGATCAGCTGGCGGAGATGCAGTTTGACTACATCGTCTGCGACTCCCCCGCTGGTATCGAATCCGGCGCCCTGATGGCGCTCTATTTCGCCGACGAGGCCATCGTCACCACCAACCCGGAAGTCTCTTCCGTGCGTGACTCGGATCGCATCCTCGGTATCCTGGCCTCCAAGTCCCGCCGTGCCGAGCGCGGTGAGGATCCCATCAAGGAGCACCTGCTGCTGACCCGCTACTGCCCGACCCGCGTCAACCGCGGCGACATGCTGAGCGTGCAGGACGTACAGGAGATCCTGGCCATCAAACTGCTCGGGGTGATCCCGGAGTCCCAGGCGGTGCTGCGCGCCTCCAACTCCGGCGAGCCGGTCATTCTGGACAAGGAGTCCGATGCCGGTCAGGCCTACGAGGACGCCGTCGCCCGCCTCTTGGGTGACACCAAGGATTTCCGTTTTCTGGAAGAAGAGAAGAAAGGCTTCTTTAGCCGACTGTTCGGGAGTTAAGCATGTCATTATTGGATTATTTTCGTTCCAACAAGAAACAGAACACCGCACAACTGGCCAAAGAGCGGTTGCAGATCATCGTGGCTCACGAGCGTTCATCCAGAGGGGGGCCGGATTACCTGCCCCAGCTCAAGCAGGACATCCTCGACGTGATCCGCAAATACGTGCAGATCGACCCGGACAAGATCACCGTCCAGCTTGATCAGAAGAGTGACGAATTGTCGGTGCTGGAGCTCAACATCACCTTCGCCGACGACCAGAAGAAGGGATGAGCTGACGCACCATGCGCGACCCCTTCCCCCAATGAAGACCGGATCCTTTCCCAGGATCCGGTTTTTTAATGCCTGGCGTCCCGGCATCTCGCCAAGGGCATCAGGGCCAGCTAGAATACCGCGCACCCCGAGGCGCTGCCGACGGGCTTTCCCTCCCCCCTTATCTGGAACACGGCTCTTATGTCTTTGAATGACGAAATGCACAGCGTCGAGGAACTGCTCGACACCGCCCTCGAACTCTTCATGGAGCTGGCCTCCGACAACCTGCCCGAGCAGGAGATCGTCCGCTTCAATCAGGAGTTCAACGACCGCGGCCTGCTGGCGGAGACCGATCCCGCCGACGACTGGGCGGCCGACGTGGGATTCGAGGTGAGCGACGCCGACTATGCCGAGATCTGGGTCGGCCTTGGCAACGAACAAGAAGAGTACGAGCACCTGTTTGCCCGCATGCTGCTCTCCCGCCGCGTCGACGAGAAGTTCTGCCACATCGAATGGCTGCCCCAATAATTCCGGATCCCGATGATCCTGGCCACTATGACTGGGACGGCGGGCCCGCGCCCGTGAGGCCTTCGCGCAAACGGCGACTGCTGGGCTGGCTCGGCAAGCTGCTGCTGGCCGCCTTTGCGAGCACCATCGTCTCGGTCGCGCTGCTGCGCTTCATCGACCCTCCCATGTGGACCTGGCGCCTCGAACGCGCCCTGTTTCCCCCTGCCAAGGTGGCCGAGGTGAAGCACGACTGGGTGCCGCTTGAGCAGATTTCCCGGGAGCTGCAACTGGCGGTGATCGCCGCCGAGGATCAGCGCTTTGCCGAACATCACGGCTTTGACATGGACGCCATCAGCTCGGCCCTCAGGCACAACCAGCAAAGCGGGCGGGTGCGCGGTGCCAGCACCCTCAGCCAGCAGACCGCCAAGAACCTCTTCATGTGGAGCGATCGCAGCTTCCTGCGCAAGGGGATAGAGGCCTGGTTCACCCTGTTGATGGAGCTGGGCTGGGACAAGTCCCGCATTCTCGAGGTCTATCTCAACATCGTGGAGTTCGGACCCGGCATCTATGGCGCCGAGGCGGCCGCCAGGCACTACTTCGGCAAACCGGCGATACGCCTCACCCGCTACGAGGCCTCCCTGCTCGCCGCCGCCCTGCCCAATCCCTGGCGTTATCGGGTCAAGCCCCCCTCACCCTATGTGCAGCAGCGCTCGGCCTGGATCCGTCGTCAGATGGGTCAACTCGGGCAAGTCACCCTGAACCGGGTTCACGGCACAGAGTAGCGCCATCCTGCGGATCAGAGGCGGGCCCCAGATGGCCGCCGACGGTTTCCCGATGAAGGGGCAGATAGTGCCACCACCAGGTTTCGCGCCGCCGCTTGATCTGCCTTCTGTACTGTCGTCGCTTCATCTTGCCAGGCCGCCCCGTCACGCCGCCCCTGCTGGCGGCTCTGTTAACCTTATCCCCTGATCCCGCCATTTGACAGCACGGCATCACCGCCCCCGGGCTGGCTGCCCATCCCAATACTTGTTAAAGTGGCGAACCTGGACGTATCTGGAGTGATTTCATGGAACAACGTAGCCCGGATCAGCTGGTAGAGTGGGCCTATGATCAGTTTCTGGAGCAGGCCGCCGACATGCTGGCCCCCGAACAAATCGTCGACATCACCCTCGAGTTCGAGCAACGTGGCGCGGTGGAGGCAACCCTGCCCAATGCCGACTGGTCAACCGAACTCGGCGAGCCGGTGGACATGGCACGTTGGGCCGAGGTCTGGGTCGGCTTGCTGGATCATCAGGACGAGTTCGAGGTGATCTACGCCACCTTCCTCCTCCCACGGGATCAGAGCGAGCACGACGTGCATATCCGCTGGCACCGCCAGCAACAGGCATAAGAAAAGGCGCCCCAGGCGCCTTTTTCGTTTTTTGCGCTGCCCGAGTCAGGGGCGTGCCGAGATGGCCTTGGCCAGACAGCGGCGACACCAGCAGGCGCTGGCATCGCTCATGGGCAACGCGGGAAGCTGGTTGCACCAGCAGCGCTCGATGGGTTCCCCCGCCGACACGGCGCAGAACGCCGGCTCGCCGCAGCCCGGGCAGGCATGAGTGCTCTTCGAGCCATCGAGTTCGGCCATGCGGGCCAGCTGGGCCTCGCTGTCCATGGTGGACCACTGGCCTATCTCGGTCACGGTGCGGCCACAACCGAGGCAGAGCCCCTCTTTGGCCCGGCAGTCACCGATGCAGGGACTCGGCAACTTATTCGTCCCCTGCCGGCGTGTCGGAGCCCACGAGGCGGATGCTGTGCTCCTCGATGACGATCTTGCCCTGCTTGTAGAGGCCGCCGATCGCTTTCTTGAAGGTGCCCTTGCTCATGCTGAACATCTTGTAGATGACGTCAGGCTCGCTCTTGTCTCCCACCGCAAGGCTGCCCCCCTGCTTTTGCAGGCGCAGCAGGATGCGCGCACCAGCGTCATCCATCCGGGCCAGCCCCGGCTTTTGCAGGGTCAGGTCCAGTTTGCCATCTTCGCGCACCTGCTTGACCCAGGCGGTCAGCGGCCGGCCCGTCATCACGCGGCCGAACACCTCGTTCTTGAACAGCATGCCGGCGTACTGGCCATTGACCACGGCCTTGATGCCAAGGGGGGTGTGTTCCCCCGGCAGCACCGTCACCTCGTCACCGCTCTTGAAAGGGGGGTCGATGCGCAGGAAGCGCTCCAGACGGCTGGTACCGACCATGCGCCCTTCGTTGTCCAGCATCAGGTGCACCAGATAGACATGGCCCACCTGCATCGGCTTGTTCTGCTCGCGGCTTGGTACGAAGAGATCCTTCTTCATGCCCCAGTCGAGGAAGGCACCAATCTTGTTGGCATTGACCACCTTGAGACCGACGATGTCCCCCACCATGGCGAAGGGCTTGTCGGTGGTGATCACCGGCTCGCAATCCGCATCCAGATAGAGGAAGACGGACACCTCGCTCTCCTCGGCAACGCCTTCCGGCAACTGGCGCCTGGGCAGCAGCAGCTCGCCGTATTCCCCCGCCGCCAGCCAGGCGCCGCGCTCCTCGATCTCGACGACGGTCAGGGTGTTCATCTTGCCAATCTGTAACATGGTGATCTCTTCTTTCAATATCCGGATGGGCCCATCTCATGGAAGACCCGTCATATAGAGGTGCATCGCCTCCGTCGGATGAGAGAGGACGGGGCCGATTTATGTCATGCAGGCGCGCATGTTACCCCAGAGCGGCAGCAGGACCTAGCCCCTCCCCCCTGTGTCTGACCTCTTTTCCCGCTACCGGGCGGCCAGATTGACGATATTAGCAGCATTCAGTTCCCCCTTTGCTGCAAATAACCCCACTTTTAGGTAGACTTCGCGGCCGTCAAATCCAGAGGAAGCGTCGATGAACCCAGCCACTCGTACCCGTCATCTCAATCATTGACATCCTCCCCCACCTTAGCGCTTCGCGTCACAGGAGGGGGATCCCCATTACTGGGTGATAGCTGCTCGCGCAGTACCGGGTTCCTGCTTCATCGGGCGGCCTGATTGCACCGCGCCTCCACAGGCTAAAACGGCGTGTCCCG
>NZ_JALIHH010000125.1:7290-41505 GCF_022869435.1 Aeromonas sp. LsrichE-8G | reverse complement strand
TGTCTTGTCCAAATATATCGTCGATGTGGTTGAGGATTAGTTCGTGGTTAAACATGGGGATAGTCTGTTGGGTATTAGCTGGTCAAGGATGGCGATCATACCTCAGAAGCCGCGCCACGCCTCGCTCATATGAGGGGATGGTTAAGGTCTGAACTCGGACAACCCGTCATCTAGCATTCGGTTTATTTGTTTGCCACCAATCGGTGTCTGCCTCATCCGCACATTGTCCGGCATCGTGCGGATATATCGCAGAAGAGCGGTGTCAAACAGACCATAAATAGAGGGGATAAATTAATAGGCGGTGGGCGTCATGCATCAGCATGAAAAAGAGACGGGCCGCTCAGGCGTACAGATGAGGATCCACCGCCGCTATTTCATTCTGTCACAGCAGGTATCCATGATCGTTTCTCACAAGGGACGAAGATACACGGGCTGTATGAGTCCTCAGTGCGTATAAGTGGCGAGGTGGCGTGGAAGATGATGCGCCACCTTTATTGGGCACATGATGGTCATGGCTATTCCAGACGAGGCTCTCCAATTAACCAGAGTAACCTGCGCAATTGGGTTTTACTGCGACATCATCTGAACCCTGAAAATAATAATGCCGCCCTGCAGGCGGCATTATCGAGAATCGGATCCGGCGATCAGATCAGGAAATCGTTCAGATCCTTGCCAAGCGCAACTTGCTCGGCGATGGCCTTGGGCATACGACCCTGACCGGTCCAGGTCTTCTCCTGACCGTCTTCCTGATACTTGTATTTCGCAGGACGGGGAGCACGCTTGCTCTTGGTGGTGCCCGCCGCAGCCGGAGCCGCCACGCTGCCGATCAGCTCACGGGGATCGATACCAGCCTGTTGCAGCATTTCGGTGAATTCATTCAGTTTGCGCTGACGCTCTTCCTGTTCGGCGCGTTCCTGTTCAACGGACTCGGCACGCTCGTTATATACCAGGTCAAACTTTTCTTTCGCTTCTTGCAGTTGCTCAAACGGCAGTTCACGAATGGCAGCGCGCAAGCTGCGAATGTTCAGCAGAACCTTCAGAAACTCGTTCATTACTTCCTCACAGAATTATTTTTGTATGTCACAGGGATAACACGATTTGAGAATAGCATGCCCATTGGATAACAACATAATGTTTTTATACCATCCGGCAAAGCGCTGACACCATATGGACATTATTCACCGTGGTTAATTCCCTGCCTGATACTTATTGGGAATACTCTCACAGACTTTATTTCCTTTTTTCCCCGGTTAATCTCAGGCTCACCTCATCCGTTGCACACGGTGTTATCTCTTACCCGCGTCGCTCTGCGCCAGGTCATTTAGCAGCAGTGCCGGCCCTTATTGTACAAATAGTGCGCTCATGAGCATGACCTTCGCAGACAATAAACCAGGTCCCGTTTCAAGGTGCCCCTTGCGCCTGATCCTGTATCCAGCGGATGAATGCCTGGATCTTGGGACACTGGCGATGAGGGAGGGTCGCCAGGTAATAACGCGGCTCGCAGCGCACCGCCATATCCGGGAAGGGCATCACCAGCGCTCCGCTCGCCAGCGCCTGGCTTGCCAGCTGCCTGCGCCCCATGGCGACACCGGCGTGGTGGGTGGCGGCAAGGATCGCCAGATCCGCTCGATCAAATCCCATGTGTGACAAGCAGACCTCCAGGGAGAGATGCCAGTGACTCCCCCAGGTGCGCCACTCGTCGCTGTCGGTGTCCAGGCCCCAGGCCTGCCTGTCATGGAGCAGGCGGCACTGCTGCAGATTCCTCACCTCCCCCATCAGACCGTGGTCGCTGGCGTATTGCGGGCTGCACACCGGCACCATGTATTCATCCATCTGGGGGTGGATGGCCAGGCCCGTCGGGGTTCTGGCATCGAAGTTGAGGGTCAGATCGATGCCGTAGCCGTGCAGGTTTATATGCTCGTTGCCCGTCAGCAGGTTGAGCTCGATGTGAGGATGCAGACGGGAAAAATCGGCGAGCCTTGGCACCAGCCAGTACTGGGCGATGGAGGGGCGCGAGTGCAGCGTCAGGGAGCCCGACAGCGCCTGCTCCCTGATTTCCAGCACCTCCTGATTGATGAACTCCAGGGAGGAGGTGAGGGCCCAGAAAATGCGCTGCCCCTCCGTGGTCAAGGCCACCTTGCGGTGAAAGCGCTGGAACAGCAAAAAACCGAGCGCCTCTTCCAAGGCCGAGATGCGGTGGCTCACCGCGCTTGGGCTCAAGGAGAGCTCGTCGGCGGCGAGCGCAAAGGAGCCGTGGCGGGCCGCCGCCTCGAAGGTGTGGAGCCTGGCGAGCTGATGACTGCTGAGCAGCTTGCTCCTCACCCCTGGGTGCTCATCGCGTTGCATGGTTGGGCCTCCCTCTCTTTTATCTGGCGGATGATACCAGAAGGGCGAGGTTTGCATTCACCAGGAAGACTCAACTCACCTGTATGCGAAGACACAGCAGGGTAGATGACCATTTGCATCAACTGGGCTGATCCAAGCCACGCGTTTTATCATTTGTCACGGCAACGCTGGTGCCATTCAATGGGATGATTCCGTCACCACCCCGCGAGGCTTTCATGACACACATCGACATTGCCGGGCTCATCGCCCGCTTTCCCCTGCTCGAACCGCTGATCGCCCTCACCCCTGTGACCTGGTTCAATCCGGGGGCTACCTCCCTCGCGGAAGGATTGCCCCATGTGGGGCTCACCCGGCACGATGTGGCCTCCGCCTCCGCCCGGCTCGCCCGCTTCGCCCCCTACCTGTGCGAGGCCTTCCCCGAAACCCGTGCCAGCCACGGCATCATCGAGTCCGGGATCGCCGCCATCCCGACCCTGCAGGGGACCCTCAATGGGCGCTACGGCGTCGAACTCACCGGCAGGTTGCTGCTCAAACAAGACAGCCATCTGCCCATCTCCGGCTCCATCAAGGCGCGCGGCGGCATCCACGAGGTGCTGGCCCATGCCGAACACCTGGCCATCCAGGCTGGGCTGCTGCGCGAGACGGATGACTATCGCACGCTGTTCTCGGACGAGTTCCGCCACTTCTTCAGCCAGTACAGCATCGCGGTGGGGTCGACCGGCAACCTCGGCCTCTCCATCGGCATCATGAGCGCCCGCCTCGGCTTTCGCGTCACCGTCCACATGTCCGCCGATGCGCGGGAGTGGAAGAAGCAAAAGTTGCGCGAACATGGCGCCATCGTCGTGGAATATGCCGAGGATTACGGGGTGGCGGTGGAGCAGGGGCGCAAGGAGGCCGAACGCGATCCCACCTGCTTCTTCATCGATGACGAGCACTCTCGCACCCTGTTCCTCGGCTATGCGGTGGCGGGCGAGCGGGTGAAAAAGCAGTTCGACGAGATGGGCATCAGGGTGGACGCCGACCATCCGCTCTTCGTCTACCTGCCTTGCGGCGTCGGCGGCGGCCCCGGCGGAGTGGCTTTTGGCCTCAAGCTGGCGTTCGGGGACAACGTGCACTGCTTCTTCGCCGAGCCCACCCACTCCCCCTGCATGCTGCTCGGGGTCCACACCGGGTTGCACGATGCCATTGCGGTGCAAGACCTTGGCATCGACAACCTCACCGCCGCCGACGGCCTCGCGGTGGGACGCGCCTCCGGTTTTGTCGGCCGCGCCATGGAACGCCTGCTTGCGGGCTTCTACACCCTGAGCGATCAGGAGATGTACGACCTGCTGGGGCTCCTGGCCCGGGATGAAGAGATCCGGCTCGAGCCCTCGGCACTGGCGGGCATGGCAGGCCCCTGGCGAGTGGCCGCCAACCTTGAGTGGCAGAGTGGGCAGGGACTGGATGCAGCCAAGATGGCCGGGGCCACCCACCTGGTGTGGGCCACCGGCGGCGGCATGGTGCCCGCCGAGGAGATGGAAAAATACCTGGCCTGCGCCCGGATCTGATCTTTTTTTCGCCCCCGTGACCCGCCGACCTGGCGGGTTTTTCTGCTGCGAGATCAGCAAGATGGCACCTCAGCCCTCGCCCCCATGACACAGACGGCCAGACTGCTGGACAGCCTGATTTGTCATCCAGCCCCACCGACTGGTTATTTTGTGATACGATAGAGACCGTTTTTTGACATCTGCGCCCCGTTGTCCCCTTTTTCCGGTGAGATAACCACCGGTTCCGGCGACCAACACCTGCCGGGCGCAGCACAACATGTGCCCAGTTCGAATCGCTCCTGCGTGACCTTGACGCCTGGAGCACTCCCCTCTGGGCACCTTAGATAAGGAGATCGGGCGATGAAACAATATCAAAGCTGGTTGGGACAATATCTGATGAGCCGCCGTGACGGAGACCACGCCATGGCATCCGAGCTCGCCAGCTCCATCTGCGAATTCTGGCAGGCCCGTGGAGATGAGGCCGAGACCAGCAAATGGCAGCAGATCTACGAGCAGCACGTGGAAAAAACCACCTGACGACCTGCTCTCCTCCATAAAAAAACCGGCGCTCATGGCGCCGGTTTTGCATTTCAACGACCCGGATCACATCTGGTCGATCATGTCCTGGGCGAACTGGGAGCAGGAACGCAGGGTGGCACCTTCCATCAGACGCTCGAAGTCATAGGTGACGGTCTTGTTGGCGATGGCCGCTTCCATCCCCTTGACGATGAGGTCAGCCGCCTCGGTCCAGCCCAGGTGGCGCAGCATCATCTCGGCAGAGAGGATGAGGGAGCCCGGGTTGACCTTGTCCTGGCCAGCGTATTTCGGCGCGGTGCCGTGGGTGGCTTCGAACAGGGCAACGCCATCGCCGATGTTGGCGCCCGGCGCGATGCCGATGCCGCCGACCTGGGCCGCCAGCGCGTCGGAGATGTAGTCGCCGTTGAGGTTCATACAGGCAATGACGTCATACTCGGCCGGACGCAGCAGGATCTGTTGCAGGAAGGCATCGGCGATGACGTCCTTGACCACGATGGTCTTGCCGGTCTTCGGGTTCTTGAAGGAGCACCAGGGGCCGCCGTCGATGAGCTGGGCATCGTACTCTTTCTGGGCCAGGGCATAACCCCAATCCTTGAAGGCACCCTCGGTGAACTTCATGATGTTGCCCTTGTGCACCAGGGTCACGGAGTCGCGATCGTTGTCGATGGCGTACTCGATGGCGGCACGGACCAGACGCTCGGTACCGGCCTTGGACATGGGCTTGATGCCGATGCCACAGGACTCGGGGAAGCGAATTTTCTTCACGCCCATCTCGTTTTGCAGGAAAGCGATCACCTTCTTGGCTTCATCGCTGTCCGCCTTCCACTCGATGCCGGCGTAGATGTCTTCGGCGTTCTCGCGGAAGATCACCATGTCGGTCAGCTCGGGGTGCTTGACCGGGCTCGGGGTCCCTTCGTAGTAACGGACCGGGCGCAGGCAGACGTAGAGATCCAGCTCCTGGCGCAGGGCCACGTTGAGGGAGCGAATACCGCCGCCGACCGGGGTGGTCAGCGGGCCCTTGATGGCCACGCAGTATTCACGAATGAAATCCAGGGTTTCGGCCGGCAGCCAGGCACCTTCGCCATAGACATGAGTCGACTTCTCGCCGGTATAGATCTCCATCCAGGCGATCTTGCGCTCGCCTTTGTAGGCTTTCTCGACCGCAGCATTCACCACATTCAACATGGCCGGGGTCACGTCCACACCGATACCATCCCCTTCGATAAACGGAATGATGGGGTTGTGGGGAACCTGCAGCTTGCCGCTGGCATCGACTGTGATTTTCTGGCCCTGGGTCGGGATAACTACTTTGCTTTCCATCGGCATCTCCTAACTTCCGTTTGTTATCAATCTGATCGTTGCGCGCGGCCATCTTAAGCCCATCCATTTGCATAATCAAATAGCGGGCATGCATGTCAGACCATAGTCGGGGAGTGGATCACAGTGCGCCTGAGGATCCCCTCCTCCCTCGCCGCCCTCAGGTCCTGACGAGGCGCAGGCCCCGTCCATCCGGGCCTCTTCATCTAGTGATGACAGCGTCTCCCTGCCCTCGCCGCCCCGAAGGCGCCACTCCCCCAAATCCCGTTCGCCTTTACATCGTCGTAACCCCTTTGGCGAGGCAAGGCGCGCCGGGGGACAGGCTGCCGGATCCGGACTAGGCTCTTTGCCAGTGATCGGGGCGCCCGGGGCGTGGCCGGTCATGAAGAGAGCACGACAACAAGGAGAACACCATGTTTATCGTCACCAACCGGATGGTCAACGAGCAGGGCAAGACCCCCAGCGAGATCTTTGGCGAAAAACCCGCAGAGGGCCCCAACGAACTGCGCCTCGCCGAGGCCCGGCGTCAGGGCAAGCAGTGGCAGCTGGACCTGCTGCCGGATCAGATCACCGCCGAGATGGCCGCCAGCGTCGGCCTTGACCCCGACCTCCCCCACCCGGCCAGCGCCTATGTGGCGCGCAAGCTGCTGGAGCGCTGCGCCGGGACCGGCAGCACGGCCAAACAGAAGCTCAAGACCGGCAAACACCTGCTGCTGTTCGTACACGGCTTCAACAACGATCTTGACGATGTGCTGGAGCGAGCCGTGGGGCTCGAGGCCCGGTACGGCGTCGAGGTGCTCTGCTTCAGCTGGCCCGCCAATGGCGGCGGCGCCCGGGGCGTGCTGAGCTACAAGAGCGACAAGCGCGATGCCCTGGCCTCGGCCGGGGCCCTTGACCGGGTGCTGGAGAAGATGAAGGGGCTGCTCGACGAGTTCAACGGCCAGTATGTGACGCAGCTGGAAGAGAAGGCCCAGAAGAAGTTCGCAGACAACGGCGAGGCCTGGGATCGCTACTTTGCCAAGGAGGTAAACAAGCGATGCCCCTTCACCATCAACCTGCTGCTGCACAGCATGGGCAACTACCTGTTCAAGCACCTGCTGGGCAGCACCACCTACCACGCCAACCAGCTGCTGTTCGACAACATCATCATGGCCGCCGCCGACACCAACAACGAGCTTCACGCCCAGTGGGTCGATCGCATCCAGTGTCGCAACCGCCTCTACATCACCATCAATGAGCGCGATGGTGCCCTGATGGCATCGCGCATGAAGATGGGGGAGCAGCAAAAGGCGAGGCTCGGCCACTACACCCGGCGGCTGGATGCCAGAACGGCCACCTACGTGGACGTGACCAATCAGCCCCATGTGGGGGACTCTCACGCCTACTTCGAAGGGGATGCCCTCGCCAACGAGAAGGTGCTGCGCTTCTTCCACACCGTCTTCAACGGCGGCACCGGCGAGAGCGCGGAGCTGTTCGATGCGGCCCCTCTATCGCCTCTAGCCACTGCGCAAAAAAACCACCGCCCCGAACAGGGCGGTGGTTTTTCATTATGCGCTCACTTGGTGGCCACAAGGCCGCCAGGGGCTAGTGTTCTGCCGCTTCCGGCTGGGGCGCTTCGCTGCGCTCCCGTTGCAGTTCATCGACCCTGGCCTGCCATCTGTCCTGGGCCTGTTTTTGCCCCTGGGACTCGAATTCCTGGCGCATGGTGTCGATTTTTTGGTCAAGTTTTTCCATCAGGATGTCTCCTTACATCTCGGGTTACACACTGGCTGACGGCACTGTTTGGCCAACCTGCTCACCCGATTGGACACCAGGTTTTCCCCAATTGTCCAACAAAATAAACGATTGATTATGCAAAAACCAATCTAGAAAATGGGTTAAAGCTCCTTATGAAACCCCATAAGCCACCCTGAAAACGCCTGATAAAAGCACTGTTTTTGCCATTGATATCAATACCTTGATATTTATAACTTGCTCAATGACTCCCTTGAGATCGGCATGACGAGGATATGCACATTTTTTTTCACAAAAACTCCCCGCTCTCCGCAATGCTGTTCACTTAAGAGAATTTGAGTTCCAGTCCACGTAGTATCAGGACAAAAAATCGAGGGAGGCATGATGCCTCCCTCTTTCTATTGCAAGCCCCGCTGGATAAAGGCTGGAGGAAGATCGACTGGACACAGCCTTGCCCCCTCAACTCAAATCCAATTTATGAATAATCAGTCAAAAAAGTGCTTATCTGAACAGCATTGCCCGCTCTCCGGGCTTTGCGACCGGAAAGGCCCCCTTGTCCATCCAAAAATGCGATAGGTTATGACGCAACCCATCTCTTTAATGGATAGATAATCCCCAACCCCGGCCCTGCGGCTTGCCAGCCCGACCACCAGCAGGTTCGCTTGTTACCCATCCGGGCATATCCCGCCCCACTCCCGCCCCGATAAAATGGGGCCGCACCGCGCCTGCTGAGCGGGTTGTTGCCGCCCTCATCCCCTCTCGTCGGAGTCATGACATGGATCTCTTCTGGTGGTTTGCCCTGCCCGTCGCCGCAGGCACCTTCTATGGGTGCTATTTCTGGAACCAGCGCCATGCCCAGCCCGACTGGCTGCGTCTGCCTACCCGCGCCGACTACCTGCACCAGCATCCCGAATGCGCCATCGACGATGAACTGGGGGCGCGCTGCTGCGCCTGCGGCTCCGACAAGGTGCTGGGCCACCCCCAGACCGGCTGGCCTGATCATCGCTTTCGCCACACCTGCCTCGCCTGCGGCAAGGCGCTCTTTCGCACCGAAGAGCCCCCTATATAAGTATCCACATTCGCCCTTTTTGTATGGCGATGTATGGCGATGGCAGATGCTGACACCCGCAAAGCAGCAAAGAGCACATGCTCGGGACAGGGAGATGGCGCAGGCGTCTTGACAGGGAGAGCGCCTACCAGGTCAGAATGGGTTGTCGTTTGTGACCCTCTTTCGTACTATTGCCCGCCACTGCAAACCCCCTTTTCCGGCCCGGGCGTCATGCACGGCGCGGGCCCACAAACGGATAGCGATCCCATGACATCTCTGACCCACTGCTCGGTGCTGGCGATGACGCTGGTTGCACTGCCCGCCCTCGCCTCCGGTGACGGTGACGGGTGCGGCTTCTGGCTCACCGACTGCCCTCTCCCTACCTATCCGCTCTATCTCAACGAGAACGACACCCGGGGCAACCTGCTGATGCTGCTGGGGGATGCACAGCATCACCCCCTCCCCTTCACCCTGCCGGCGGATCCGCTGAACGAGCGCAGCCAGCCGCTGTTCTACCTCACCCGCCTCCCCCAGCCGGAGGAGGTGGAGGACCCGGCGCTGCGCGAGCAGCTCGGCAGCCGGCTGGCCGCCTACGACCCGTCCCTCCCACCGCTGCTCGAGCACTACGCGGGCCACGACTCCCTCTACGGCCACGCCATCTCCAACTCCCTCTCCTCGGTCAGCGCGTTTCTGGACGCCCTCGAGCAGAGCGAGGTGCCCGCCCCGGAGCGCACGTCGCTGCTGCGAAGCCGTCTGCTGATCCTGGGACAACAGGAGAGCCCGGCCCCCGCTACCGAAATGAGCGATGCTGCCCTGGAGTGGCAGGGGTATCTGCAGGCCGCCCGGCACTTCTACGAGAGCCGCTTCGAGGAGGCCCGCGCAGGCTTTGCCGCCTTGCAGCAGGCCAAGGCCCCCTGGGTGGCCGAGAGCGCGACCTACATGGTGATGCGCACGGAGATCAACCTCGCGATGAAGGAGGCGAAGGACGAATACGGCGATCAGGACGTGACCAGGAGCGACAAGGAGGCCCTTCGCCGCGCCATGGCCCAGGGTCAGGCCTATCTGGCGGCCTACCCGCAAGGGCGCTACGCCAGCTCGACCAGAGGACTGTTCAGACGCATCCAGTGGATGGCCGGTGATCTCGGCGCCCTGCGGGATGCCTATGACGAGGCCATGGCAACCCGCCAGCCCTTGCCGGCGCTGGAGGCCCTGGTCAACGAGATCGATCTCACCCTGCTCAGTGGCGATGCCTATCGCCATCAGGCGGCCTATCAGGACTCGGCCCAGCCGGCGCTGCTGTTCGTCAATGCCCTGCGGGGTCTCAGACCGACCTATGAGCGGCCGCGGGACTGGCAAGATGCCCAGCTGGACGACGCCATCGCGCACCTGCAAAAAACCGGTCACCAGGCGCAGGCGGCCTATCTCAAGGCCTACGCCCTCTTTTTGGACAAGCAGTTCGAGCAGGTGCTGGCCCTGCCCTCCCCCGGGCAGGAGGACGCCACCCTGGCATTCAGCCACCAGATGCTGCGCATCTGGGCCTGGCAGGGCATGAAGGCCTTCGACAAGGCCGAGCAGGCCCTGATGGCGCTGGTGGCCTCCCCCCTGGGTCAGGCCCAGCAGGCGTTCGTGGAGAACGTGCTGGCGGATCACTGGGTGCGCACCGGCAACACGGCCGCCATCTTCCAGCCGGGCAGCCCCATCACCCAGCTGCGCATCCGCGCGGCCGTGCTCAAGCAGGAGGCCGAACCCGCCCTGTTGCGCCAGCAAGCCAGTCAGGGCCCGAGCGCCGCGGAGCGGCAGATTGCGCTCCATACCCTGCTGGTACGGGATCTCATCGCCAGCGACCCGGCCACCTTCTTGCAGGATGTGGCCCTCATCCCCGCCGATTACAAGGAGGCGACCCCTCCCGCCGACGCGCCCTGGGAACCCGTGCCCAACGGGGATGTGCGCCTCTCGGCGTTCCAGTGGCGCGGAGAGGGGACGCCCCAGGGCTACCACTGCCGGGATCTGGCCCAGACCCTTGGCACCCTGGTGCAGCGCCCCGACGATGGTCATGCCCTCAACTGCTTCGGGGAGTATCTGCGCAGCCGGGATCCCCATATCGACCTGTGGCAGGATCGCGAGATGATCTGGGGGCTGGCGCAAGACGAGCGCCCCACGTTCCCGAGTCGCCTCGCCCTCTATCAGGCCGTGATTGCCAACCCCAAGGCGGAGCCCGAAGACAAGAGCTATGCCCTCTATCGCGCCATCCAGTGCTATGCCCCCTCCGGCTACAACAGCTGCGACAGCCAGGAGATCCCCAAACGCACCCGGCAGGCCTGGTTCAACACCCTCAAGCAGCGCTATGGCAACTCGGTGTGGGCCAGATCCCTCAAATACTACTGGTGAGCCATGAGCAGACCCCCTGAACGCGCCCTGCTGGCGCTGCTGCTGACGGCCCTGGCCACCCCCCTTGAGGCCAGTGTCGATGCCAGCGCCTATCACGGGTTCTGGCTCTGGTCCGCCACCCGCCACCAGCCGGTACTGGAACAGGCCAGCACCCTCTATCTGCATCAGGGGGAGATCCTGGACAGGCCCGGCGGTCCCCGCTTCGTCAAGCTGGGGCGGGTTCCCTCTCCCCTCAAGGCCGGGCAGGTCTGGCTGGTGGTGCGTGTCAACGCCCTCCCCCTCTCCCCCGCCCACGAGCAGGTGCTGGTGCGCCTCTACGAGGGGTGGCGCGCGGCCGGGGCCAGGGTGGCGGGCATCCAGATCGACTTCGATGCGGCGACCCGCCAGCTCGATCGCTATGGCAACGCCCTGCAACAACTGCGGCGTGCCCTGCCTCCCGGGTGCAAGCTCAGCGTGACGGGGCTGCTCGACTGGGCGAAAACGGGGGACGTGGCAGAGCTCAATCGCCTGCCCGTGGACGAGCTGGTGATCCAGACCTATCAGGGCACGCGCACGGTGCCGGGCTATCAGGCCTATCTGCCCGCCATGGCTCACCTGACCATCCCGTTCAAGGTCGGGCTGGTGCAGGATGGGGAGTGGGATCCCGCCTGGCAGACAACACTGGCCGCCTCCCCCCACTACCGGGGCGAGGTGGTCTTCCTGCTCAACCGCCCGGCGCCGATCCCGGGGACCAGCCCCCCTGTTCCCCGGCATGACGCCCACTGAGATGCGGGTGAACCCTATCGGGGACAGGGGCAAGGGCGTGCCCGCGGCAAGCAGCAGTGGCAGACCCAGATCCGGCTGGTGGCATCCACACCGGGCGAGATGCCGTGCGAGAGGAACGCCGCCCGGGCCACCACGTCGGTCAAGCCCGCCATCGTGCTGCGCGCCGCGCGCCGTCACAAACAGGGAGAGAAACAAGGATGACGTTTGTCGAGATGAACCCCGCCCACCTGCCGCTGGCCCTGCTGCTGGAGGCCGATCCCGCCGCGTCGCGCATCGCCGCCTACCTGCCCGGGGCCTGGGGCTTTGCCGCCCTGGCGGACAACGAGGTCGTGGGGGCCTGCGTGGCGGGCCTGGTGGGGGAGCAAACCGCCGAGATATTCAACATCGCCGTTGCCCCCAACTGCCAGCAGCAGGGCATCGGCTCCGGCCTGCTGCGCTTCGTGCTGGCGAACCTGACCGGGAAGGGGATAGGCCGTGTCGAACTCGGTACCGGCAGCTTCGGCCACCAGCTCACCTATTACCAGCGCCACGGCTTTCGCGTCCATGCCGTCGTGAAGGATCACTTCCTCATCCACTATCCCGAGCCCCTGATGGAGCACGGCATCCAGCACAAGGACATGCTGCGCCTCTCCCTCGCACTGGCGCCGGACATCGCCACCCCCTGACCCGAGAGGCAAGCCCCGCTCTCCCCCTGATGGCCGCCCCCTGTGGTACACTCCGCCATCCCCTGTTTTTGGTAGGCATGCGATGAAATCAGCCCGTCCCCGTCTCTCCCTCTCCGCCCGCCCTGACGCAGGCAGCACGGCCAGCGGGCCCACTACGGTGCGCCCATCCCAACGCCGGGAGGCCCGGCACCCAGGGAGGGTCAACGAGCGCAAACCGGCCCCCGCCCCGGCGGATCGCAAGCTGCTGCTCCTGAACAAGCCCTACATGGTGCTCTGCCAGTTCACCGACGAAGGGGGCCGCGAGACCCTCAAGGATTACATCACCGAGCCCGGCATCTATGCCGCGGGCAGGCTGGATCGAGACAGCGAAGGGCTCTTGCTGCTCACCAACGACGGCAAGTTGCAGGCACGCCTCACCCAGCCGGGAGAGAAGACCCCCAAGACCTACTGGGTGCAGGTGGAAGGCATCCCGAGCGAGGAGAAACTGGCGGCCCTTCGCGCCGGTGTGGAGCTCAACGACGGCATGACCCTGCCCGCCGGGGCGCGCATCATGGATGACCCTGCGGTGTGGCCACGCAATCCGCCCATACGCGAGCGCAGGGAGATCCCCACCTGCTGGCTCGAGATAACAATCGTGGAGGGGCGCAACCGCCAGGTGCGGCGCATGACCGCCCACATCGGCCACCCCACCTTGCGCCTCATCCGCTACGCCATCGGGGAGTGGACCCTCGATGGTCTGGCGCCGGGAGAGAGCCGCGCCCTGCCCGCTCCCGAGCTGGCCCCCGCGCCACGACCAGCCTCCACGCAAGGCAAACCACGGGCATCCGCCGCAGCCGGGGGCACTGGCCGCAGTGCCCCCGGCACCGCCCGGCCAACAGATCAGGAGCCACCCCTGGGGCGGGACCGCCGCGGGGCAGACCCGCGCCCCGGCAATCGCAGCGGCGGGCGCACCACCGCCCGCCGTCCGGCTCGCCCCAAGCCCTCTGAATGAAGGCGACAGCGGATCTGCATCGAGCGCCCCTGCCGGGGCACAGACAACAAGACAAGGAGTCCTTATGAGCGATCACCCACCGCTGCCCACCCGCCTCACCGTGGCCGCCCTGGTGCACTGGCAGGGGCGTTTCTTGCTGGTGGAAGAGGAGATTGCGGGCAAGCGCCGCTTCAACCAGCCCGCCGGCCACGTGGAGCCGGGAGAAGATCTCATCCAGGCGGCCTGCCGCGAGCTGAAGGAGGAGACGGGACTCACCGCCGCCCCCACCGGCTGGCTCGGGGTCTACCTCTTCAAACCGGCGGACAGCGAGGCCACCTTTGTGCGCACCGCCGTCATCTTCGACCTTGAAAAGTCGCCCGGTCAGCACCATCCAGAGGATCCCGACGGTGACGTACTGGCCTGTCACTGGCTCAGCCTGGAGGAGATTGCCGAGTGCAAGCCCGCCCTGCGAAGCCCCCTGGTGTGGCAGTGCATTCAGGACTATCTGGCAGGCACCAGGCTGCCGCTGTCGGCCCTCAAGGCCTTCATCTGAGAGCCTGCCCACGCTCTTACTGCGAGACCGTGATCAAGGCTCATGTGCTGCTCGGAATCCTCACGTATATCTATACGTTCCGGTTCCTGCGCTGCTCTTTACCTTGCTGACGGCCTCTCGTGACAGATCGTGAACAGGCTATGCGGGACCGTTTGGCGCCATTTTTTCATCATGGCGCCGACAAATAGAAAAACGATTTCCCGCCGCCGGGCTTCCAAGGGGAACGGCGGCAGGGAGATGTGACCGGGGGCGCAAAACTCTGGTAGAATACGCCCCGTTTAAACGAACTGGTAACTTCGACTAATGACAGACAACAGCCAAATCAAGGTGATCGTCGGCATGTCCGGCGGCGTGGATTCTTCCGTCTCGGCCTACCTGCTCCAGCAGCAGGGCTATCAGGTCGAAGGCTTGTTCATGAAGAACTGGGAAGAAGACGACACGGACGAGTACTGCTCTGCCGCCCAGGATTTGGCTGATGCCAAGGCCGTCTGCGACAAGCTGGGGATGAAACTCCACACCATCAACTTCGCCGCCGAATACTGGGACAACGTCTTCGAACACTTCCTGGAAGAGTACAAGGCGGGTCGCACCCCGAACCCGGACATCCTGTGCAACAAGGAGATCAAGTTCAAGGCGTTCCTGGAGTTTGCCGCCGAAGAGCTGGGGGCCACCTACATCGCCACCGGCCACTATGTGCGCCGTGACGACAGCACCGGCCGCCCGCGCCTGCTGCGCGGCCTCGATACCAACAAGGATCAGAGCTACTTCCTCTATACCCTGAGCGAAGCCCAGGTGGGTCAGAGCCTGTTCCCGGTCGGGGATCTGGAAAAACCCGAGGTGCGCCGCATCGCCGAGCAGCTGGATCTCATCACCGCCAAGAAGAAAGACTCCACCGGCATCTGCTTCATCGGTGAGCGCAAGTTCAAGGACTTCCTGGCCAAGTTCCTGCCCGCCCAGCCCGGCCCCATCGAAACCGTGGACGGCAAGATCATCGGCGAGCATCAGGGGCTGATGTACCACACCCTGGGCCAGCGCAAGGGGCTTGGCATCGGCGGTCGCAAAGATGCCACCGAAGAGGCCTGGTACGTGGTGGACAAAGAGGTGGAGCGCAACACGCTCGTGGTGGCGCAAGGGGAACACCCCCGCCTCTACTCCGACGGCCTGGTCGCGAGCCAGCTGCACTGGGTGGATCGCACCCCCATTCGCGCGCCGCGCCGCTGCACCGTCAAGACCCGTTACCGTCAGGAAGACATCCCCTGCCTGATCCAGCCCATCGACGATGAGACCATCCGGGTCATCTTCGACGAGAAACAGGCTGCGGTGACCCCGGGCCAGTCCGCCGTCTTCTACGACGGGGAAGTGTGTCTGGGCGGCGGCATCATCGAACAACGTTTCAGCCATCCGGTCTAAGGGCTGGGCGCTCACGAGCGTCCGCGCTGTATTCCCTTCTCCCCTCGCGGGAGAAGGGTTGGGGATGAGGGGGCAACCACCCTCACCCTGACCCTCTCCCTGAGGGAGAGGGGACAAAGAAAAACAGTACCAGGCAGCGATACATGATTGGCAACGTCCAGGCCGGATCATGGCATCGGCCGGTGAAAGAACAGAACAGGGCCGTGAAGATATGAGCGACAAATTCCAAGACAGAACCATGGCCTTCGCAGGCATCTGCCAGGCCGCCTATCTGGTGCAGAAAGTGGCCCGTGACGGCTCCTGCGACGAAGCCTCCCTGCGCGAGAGCCTGCAAAGCATTCTGGTCACCAACCCCACGCAGCCGCTGGAAGTGTTCGGCAGCCACCTGGCCATTCGCGACGGCTATCGCGCCCTGGTGGAACAGCTGGGGGCCGACGGCAGCCAGAAGAATGCCGAGCTGACCCGCTACGTGGTGAGCCTGATCGCGCTGGAGCGCAAGCTCGCCAAGCGCAAGGACATCCTCAACATGCTGGGGGAGCGGATCAGCCAGATCGGCCGCCAGCAACAGCATTTCGATCTGCTCGACGAGCAGATCCTGGCCAACATGGCGAGCATCTACAGCGACCTTATCAGCCCCATCGGGCCGCGCATCCAGGTGGCGGGCACCCCGCTCTTCCTGCAGCAGCCCCTGGTGCAGCACAAGGTGCGCGCCCTGCTGCTCGCAGGCATCCGCGCCGTGGTGCTGTGGCGCCAGCTCGGCGGCAGCCGTACCCAGATCATCTTCGCCCGCAAGAAGATGGTGGAACTGGCCAAACGATTTTAACCCCCACACCAATCATCAGGAGTTCACCCCATGGAGCTGTCCGCGCTGACTGCCGTTTCCCCGATTGACGGTCGTTATGGCGACAAGGCCGATGCCCTGCGCCCTATCTTCTCCGAATTCGGTCTGCTGCGTTTTCGCGTCGAAGTCGAGGTGCGCTGGTTGCAAAAACTGGCCAGCCACGCCGGGATCCCGGAAGTCCCTGCCCTGAGCGAGGCAGCCAATGCCGTGCTTGACGGCATCGTCAGCAACTTCAACGAGCAGGATGCCGCCCGCATCAAACAGATAGAGCGCACCACCAACCATGATGTGAAAGCGGTGGAGTACTTCCTGAAAGAGAAGGTGGAAGTGAACCCGGAGCTGGCCGCCGTCAGCGAATTCATTCACTTCGCCTGCACCTCGGAAGACATCAACAACAACTCCCACGGCCTGATGCTGAAGACCGCCCGGGAAGAGGTGATCAAGCCTTATTGCGAAAAGCTCATCGGCGAGATCAAGCGCCTGGCCGTCGAGTACCGCGACATGCCGCTGCTGTCACGCACCCACGGTCAGCCGGCGACCCCGAGCACCATGGGCAAGGAGATGGCCAACGTCGCCTACCGTCTGGAGCGCCAGCTCAAGCAAATCATGGCGGTGGAGCTGCTGGGCAAGATCAACGGTGCCGTGGGCAACTACAACGCCCACATCAGCGCCTACCCGGATGTGGACTGGCACCAGTTCTCCGAGGAGTTCGTCACCTCTCTCGGCCTGACCTGGAACCCCTACACCACCCAGATCGAGCCCCACGACTATATCGCCGAGCTGTTCGACGCCCTGGCCCGCTTCAACACCATCCTGATCGACTTTGACCGTGACGTCTGGGGTTACATCTCCCTGGGTCACTTCAAGCAGCGCACCATCGCCGGCGAAATCGGCTCCTCCACCATGCCCCACAAGGTCAACCCCATCGACTTCGAGAACTCCGAAGGCAATCTGGGTCTGGCCAACGCCGTGTTCCAGCACCTGGCGAGCAAACTGCCCATCTCCCGCTGGCAGCGTGATCTCACCGACTCGACCGTGCTGCGCAACCTGGGTGTGGCGGTGGGTTACTCCCTGATTGCCTATCAGGCGACCCTGAAGGGCATCTCCAAGCTGGAAGCCAACGCGGACGCCATGGCCGCCGATCTGGACGCCAACTGGGAAGTGCTGGCGGAACCCATCCAGACCGTGATGCGCCGCTACGGCATCGAGAAGCCCTACGAGAAGCTCAAAGAGCTGACCCGTGGTCGCCGCGTCGACGCCGAAGGGATGCGCACCTTCATCGACACCCTGGAGTTGCCGGAAGCGGTCAAGGTCGAGCTGAAGAAGCTGACCCCGGCCAACTACATCGGCGACGCCCAGCGTCTGGTCGATCTGCTGAAATAAGTGATGTAACCGAACCGGCGGGGGCTCTGTCATGACGGCAGGGCCCCCGTTGATTTTGGCCCATTTGATATGATCACCCTCTATCGGGCCATTTCAGAGCCCTTGCCCAAGCCCGCCTTGGGCAAGCCCTCTCACAAGATACGAGAAGCACCATGTACCAACTCAATCTGGATATCGCTCACTTCCTCGAGCACTACTGGCAGAAGCGCCCGCTCCTCATCAAGGGCGGTTTCACCGACTTTCAGGATCCCATCAGCCCGGACGAGCTGGCAGGTCTGGCCATGGAAGAGGTGATTGAGTCGCGCCTGGTCACCCGCTTCAACAACAAGTGGGAGGCGGCCCACGGCCCCTTCGAATCCTACGATCACCTGGGGGAAGAGAACTGGACCGTGTTGGTGCAGGCGTGCAACCACTGGGTACCCGAGGTGCACGAGCTGGCGGTGCCGTTCCAGTTCATCCCGGGCTGGCGCTTTGACGATGTGATGGTGAGCTTCTCCACCCCTCACGGCGGTGTCGGCCCCCACATCGACAACTACGATGTCTTCATCACCCAGGGTCAGGGCAAGCGCCACTGGCGGGTCGGCGATGCCAAGCCCTTGAACGAGTTCGCCGCCCACGCGGCCCTGCTGCACTGCGAGCCGTTCGAGGCGATCATCGACGTCATCATGGAGCCGGGCGACATCCTCTACATCCCGCCCGGATTCCCCCACGAGGGCTACGCCATCGAGCCCTCCCTGAACTTCTCGGTGGGTTTCCGCGCACCGGACGCCAAGGCCCTTGTCTCCTCCTTTGCCGATCACCTGATCGACAACGAGATCCGCACCGAACGTTACGGCGACCCGGACCTCCAGCCCCGCGCCCGCCACGGGGAGATCCAGCCCCATGAGCTGCACCGCCTGCGGGAGCTGATGCAACAGGCCCTCGACGACGAGACCCTGTTCAAGGAGTGGTTCGGCACCATGATCTCCGAGGCCAAGCACGATCTGGACGTCAATCCGGTGGAGCCGGACTACAGCGCCGACGAGGTGGCCGACCTGCTGAGCCAGGGGGAGCCCGCCATCAAGGTGCCGGGGTTGCGCAGCGTCTGGTTCAGCGGCGAGAGCCGCACCTGCTACATCGACGGCGAAGCCTGGACCCTGCCAAGCGAGGATCCGGCCGCCATCGCACTCCTGTGCGACAAGGACATCATCACCCAGGACGCGCTGGTGGAACTGGCCGATCAGGCGGGCTTCCTGCAACTGCTGACCCGGCTGGTCAACCGCGGCTACTGGTTCTTCGGCTGATCCAGAGGGCTGCCGCCCCTCCCGGCGTGCCGGGAGGGGCGGCGTTTTTTTCCGCTGTAGGCCTACCGGCTCCAGCCTTGCGTTGCTTCGTCCTGACGCCGCGGGAGGGAGTGACTACACTGGATGACGGCCAACGGCATCGGGCCGGATCGCCCCCGCAATGGGGCCCTGTTGTTTGTCATTTAACAACATGGGATCGGGCAGGATGCGGGGCCAGAAATGGGAACCAAATGGCCTCAGTTGCGGAAAATCAATTATTTTAGCCCCTAAAATGAGCTGTGATCGAAAACGTTATCTTTCAAATTGAGGCCGTTTTCGCTCAAAACGTTGTTTCTGGATCATAAAAAGTATCCAAAAACTGGTGTATATTGCACGGCGGAAATTCCTTAACCATGAAGACTGACATGAAAAAGACCAAAATCGTCTGCACCATCGGTCCCAAGACCGAATCCAAAGAAATGCTGGGCAAGATGCTGGATGCCGGCATGAACGTCATGCGCCTGAACTTCTCCCACGGCGACTACGCCGAACACGGTGGTCGCATCAGCAACCTGCGCGCTGTCATGGCCGAAACCGGCAAGCACGCAGCCATCCTGCTGGACACCAAGGGTCCGGAAATCCGCACCATCAAGCTCGAAGGCGGCAACGACGTCTCCCTGGTCGCCGGCCAGACCTTCACCTTCACCACCGACCAGACCGTGGTGGGCAACAAAGACAAAGTCGCCGTCACCTATGCCGGTTTTGCCAGCGACCTGCGCGTCGGCAACCGCATCCTGGTTGACGACGGCCTGATTGGCCTGGACGTCATCGAAATCACCGAGCGCGAAGTGATCTGTAAAGTGCTCAACAACGGTGACCTGGGCGAGAACAAGGGCATCAACCTGCCGGGCGTCTCCATCAAGCTGCCGGCCCTGGCCGAGAAAGACAAGCGCGACCTCATCTTCGGTTGCGAGCAAGGCGTTGATTTCGTTGCCGCCTCCTTCATTCGCAAGAAAGAAGACGTGCTGGAAATCCGTGAGCACCTGAAAGCCCACGGCGGCGAGAACATCCAGATCATCTCCAAGATCGAAAACCAGGAAGGCCTGGACAACTTCGACGAGATCCTGGCTGTCTCCGACGGCATCATGGTTGCCCGTGGCGACATGGGTGTCGAGATCCCGGTAGAAGAAGTGATCTTCGCCCAGAAGATGATCATCGAGAAGTGCAACAAAGCCCGCAAAGTGGTCATCACCGCCACCCAGATGCTGGACTCCATGATCAAGAACCCGCGTCCGACCCGCGCCGAAGCCGGCGACGTGGCCAACGCCATCCTGGACGGTACCGACGCAGTCATGCTGTCCGGTGAGTCCGCCAAGGGCAAGTACCCGCTGGAAGCCGTGACCATCATGGCCACCATCTGCGAGCGTACCGATGCCGTGATGCCGTCCAACCTGTCTGCTGCCAACGACAGCAACAAGCTGCGCATCACCGAAGCGGTCTGCAAAGGCGCGGTAGAGACCTCCGAGAAGCTGGACGCCCCGCTGATCGTGGTTGCCACCGAAGGCGGCAAGTCTGCCAAGGCCATCCGCAAGTACTTCCCGAAAGCCTGGATCCTGGCCATCACCACCAACAAGAAGACCGCTGCCCAGCTGGTGCTGACCAAGGGTGTGGTTGCTCACGTGGTTGACTCCATCGCCTCCACCGACGACTTCTATCGCATCGGCAAAGAAGCCGCGCTGGAAATCGGCATGGGCGTGAAGGGTGACGTGGTTGTCATGGTCTCCGGTGCCCTGGTACCGAGCGGTACCACCAACACCGCCTCCGTTCACGTACTGTAATCAGTCCTGAACCGATGAAAGCGGCGCCTGCGGGCGCCGTTTTTTTTTATCTCTCCCCCTGCTGCCCCTCTTGCGCCGGTGCTAGAATCCACGCGGATTTTACCCTGGTGGAAAATCCCCCGAACATCGCATAATCACCCGGACGCTTTATGCTCTCAACACGCTTCAAAAGAGCCTCGGCCACCCTGCTGCCGCTGCTCTGTTTACTCATTACCTTCTGGACCCCGAGCACCCTGGCGCAGGATCTGCCCCAGCGCGCCACCGTGCAGCGGGCGCTCGACGCCCTCGGCAAATCGGACACCCCCACGGCCAGCCAGCAGGCGGACCAGAAGTTCCTGACTGACACCCTCTCCCTCCTCGACAGCATCGACAAGGAGAAGAGCAAGGCCAAAACCCAGAGCGAACGCCTGCGCACCCTGCCGGCAGAGCTCAAGGAGATCGGCGCCAAGCTCGACGCCCTGACCCAGGGCAAGAGCCCGGAGCAGCTCAAGAGCGAATACGCCACCATGAGCCTGGCGGAGCTCGATGCCCGCCAACCCGAGATCATGGCCAACATGCAGGCGGCCCAGGAGGCCCTTGGCACCATCGGCAGCCAGATCACCAACCTGCAGACCCTGCCGGAGCGGGCCCAGGCCAGCATGAGCCGCGCCTATCAGCGCAGCCAGGAGATCCGCACCCGCCTCAACGCCGGGGACGGGGTGAGCAGCGCCGAGAAAATGAAGCTTAATGCCGAACTGGCCCTGCTGGATCTGCAACTGGCCAACCTGCAAAAGGAGCTGGACAACCGCACCAGCATGCAGGATCTGGTGGTCAAGCAACGGGACTACCAGAGTGCCCGTCTTGCCAGTGAAGAGCAGAAACTGCAGGCATTGCAGGAGCAGAGCAGCGCCAAGCGCCTGGGGGATACCGAGAAGACCGCCGAAGAGACCGGCGAACTGGTGGCCGCCGAAGACAACCCCCTGGTGCAAAAAGAGCAGGAGCTCAACTACCAGCTCAGCCAGCAACTCATCAGCTCCACCAACAGCCTCAACACCCTGGCCCAGAAGAACCTGCAGGCGAAGAGCATGCTGGAGCGCGGCACCCAGACCGAGCGCAACCTCAACGAACAGGTGCAGATGCTCAAGGGCAACCTGCTGCTCTCGCGCATCCTCTATCAGCTCTACCAGCAACTGGAAGCGGCCCCCTCCACCCTGGTGAAGAACCTGGAGGAGCAGATCGCCGACCTGCATCTGGCCCAGTTCGAACTGAGCCAGCAGCGTGACCAGCTGTTCCAGAAGAACCAGTATCTGGACAACCTCATTGCCAGCAGCGGCGAGACGGTGAGCGACGAAGACAGGGCCAGCCTTGCCAAGCTCATCGACACCCGCATCGGCCTGCTGGATCAGCTCAACCGCCAGATGGATGCCCAGCTCACCAACGCCATCAGCCTGCAACTGACCCAGCAGCAGCTGACCCGGGTCTATGCCTCCATCGAGTTCACCCTGCAGCAGCACATCTTCTGGGTGAGCAGCAACAAGCCCATCGATGCCAAGTGGTTCATCACCTGGCCGGCCCAGGCCTTCAAGCAGGCCTCCGACTGGGTGCTGAAACCGGACTGGAGCGGCTGGGGCGACATGCTGCTGGCGGTCTCCCTGCTCTCCCTGCCGCTGCTGCTGGTGGGCGGCCTGCTGCTGTGGAAGCGCGGCACCCTGCTCGAGCGCCAGAAGAAGATCGTCAAGGATCTGGGACGTTTTCGTCAGGACAGCCAGTGGCACACCCCCCGAGCCCTGCTGTTCACCGTGCTGCAACGCCTGCCGGGCACCCTCTTCATCCTGGCCGCCGGCCTGCTGCTCGCCTATTGCGGCCTGCTGAGCCCGAGACTCATCTTCCAGATCACCCTGAACCTGGCCCTCGGCTACCTGGTGTTCAGTGTCTACCTGTCGGTGATGCGACCGGGGGGCATCGGCGAGACCCACTTCCGCATGCCGCGGGACGAGCTGCAGGCCAAGCGCAACAGCATGCGCTACCTCTGGCTGCCCCTGCTGCCCCTCATCATGCTGTCGACCAAGGCGGTGGTGGAGCCCTCCTCCCTTGGCAACGACGTCATCGGCCAGGGCATGACCATGCTGCTGCTGGGGCTGACCGCCTACCTGGTGCTGCCCATCTCCCGCGCCCGCATCAAGGGCGAGGCGAGCATGTTGCAGACCCTGACCGCCGTCGCCCTGGCGCTGGCGCCGGTGGCCCTGATGGTGCTGGCAGCCCTTGGCTACTACTACACGGCCCTGAAACTCACCGGCAGGCTCATCGAGTCCTTCTACCTCATCATCATCTGGGGTCTGGTCTATCGCACCGCCCTGCGCGGTCTTGAGCTGGCGGCCCGTCGTCTGGCCTATCGCCGCGCGGTCGCCAAGCGGGAACACAAGACCCAGGAGGATGCGGAAGGGGGCGAAGCCATCGAAGAGCAGCCCATGGATCTGGAAGAGGTCAGCCAGCAGTCCCTGCGTCTGACCCGCATCATGCTGCTGCTGGTGTTCGGCGTCGCCTTCTACTGGCTCTGGTCTGATCTGGTGGCGGTCTTCACCTACCTCGACAGCGTGGTGCTGTGGCACAAGAGCGAGGGGACCGGGGCCAACGCCGTGCTCTATCCCATCAGCCTGAGCGACGTGCTGACCGGCCTCTTCGTGTTTGGTGCGGCTCTGTCGCTGGCCCGCAACCTGCCGGGCCTGCTGGAGGTGCTGGTGCTCTCCAAGCTGCGCCTCGCCCAGGGCACGGCCTACGCCTTCACCACCATGCTCAACTACGCCCTGATCGGGGTGGGCAGCCTGACGGCGCTGGCCATGCTCGGGGTCCAGTGGGAGAAGCTGCAGTGGCTGGCCGCCGGTCTCTCGGTCGGTATCGGTTTCGGCATGCAGCAGATCGTCTCCAACTTCATCTCAGGCATCATCATTCTGTTCGAGCGCCCGGTGCGGATCGGCGACACCGTCACCATCGGCACCATCTCGGGCACGGTCAACAAGATCAGGATCCGCTCCACCACCCTCACCGACTTCGACCGCAAGGAGGTGATCATCCCGAACCAGCAGCTGATGATAGAGCGGCTCATCAACTGGTCCCTGTCCGACACCGTCACCCGGGTCATCGCCCGGGTCGGGGTGGCCTATGGCTCGGATCTGGATCTGACCCGCAAGCTGTTGATGCAGGCCGCCATGGAGAACAGCCGGGTGCTGAAAGACCCGGCCCCCATCGTCTACTTCCTCACCTTCGGGCCCAGCACCCTGGATCACGAGCTGCGCTTCTTCGTGAGCGAGCTGGGGGATCGCAACCCGGCCATCGACGAGCTGAACCGCCGCATCGACGTGCTGTTCCGCGAGCATGGCATCGAGATCGCGTTCAACCAGATGGACGTCTACATCAAGAACATGCAGGGAGACGAACAGAAGGTGGAATCCCGCCCGGCGCTGCCGCCGGCAGGGAACCAGCCCGTCTGATCCCGCCCGCTTCACAGGCCCCGTCACGGGGCCTGTTTTTTTCTGCCCGCCCCCCGCCTTGGAAAGCGCAGATCGCCCCCAATATAGGGAAGACAACGGACTGTCTGCATGAGGAACCCAATGGACTCGCTCTACGCCGTGGTGCTCTTTGCCATCTCGGCATCGGTCACCCCCGGCCCCAACAACATCATGGTGATGAGCGCCGGCGCCAGCGTCGGGATACGCAAGAGCCTGCCCCTGCTCATGGGGATCTGCGTCGGCTTCACCCTGATGCTGTTGCTGGTGGGGCTGGGCTTTGGCCAGCTCTTTACCCGCTTCCCCCAACTCCACATGTTCATCAAGTGCGCGGGCACCCTCTATCTGCTCTATCTTGCCTGGCTCATCGCCCGCCCGACGGACGGGATGGCTGACAGCAACGGGACCCGCCCGTTCGGCTTTTTCAAGGGTGCCCTGTTCCAGTGGGTCAATGCCAAGGCCTGGGTGGTCGCCACCGGTGCCATCGCCGCCTTCACCAGCGCGGGAAGCGACCCCTTTGAGCAGCACCTCGTCATCGCCCTGACCTTCTTCATCGTCTCTTTCCCCTGCGTCGGACTCTGGCTCCTGTGCGGTTCCCTGCTCAAGCGCTGGCTGGCAAACGATCTTGCCCGTCGCCGCTTCAACCAGGTGATGGCAGCCCTGCTGGTACTGTCAGTGGTGCCCGTCATTCGCGAGATCCTGATCCCCGCCTGAGACGCCGGGACTCCCCTTTCCCTTGACCCGACGGATGGCCGTCGCAAAGGAGATGCAATGCAACAAGTGGTCTATGTGGCCAACCCGGTGAGCGGGTTGATCCATGTGTTTCGCCTCGAGGCAGGCACCCTCGCCCCGCTGCAGGAAGTGCAGACCGGCGGCGAGGTGCAGCCCCTGGTCATCAGCCCGGACCGGCGCTGGCTCCATGCGGGGGTGCGCCCCGATTTTCGGGTGCTGAGCTTCCCCATCTCCGCCGATGGGCGGCTCGGGGCCCCGACCTCGGCGCCGCTGCTCGGCAGCGCCTCCCACACCTGCACGGACGACAGCGGCCGCCTCTTCTTTGCCGCCTCCTACGCCTTCAACCACGTCACCGTCTCCCGCCAGGATCAGGCGGGCCGGATGCAGCCCCCTCACCAGCATCTCGACGACCTGATGGCGGCCCACTCGGTCACCTGGCTTGCGGGGCAAAACGGGGAGCAGGAGCTGCTGGTGGCCTGCCTGAAAGAGGACAGGGTGCGCCGCTTTGCCCTGGTGGACGAGAGGCTGGTTCCCCACCCGTTGGGGGACATTCACACCGCACCCGGCGCCGGGCCCCGCCATCTGGCACTGCACCCGGACAACGGCGATCTCTATTGCCTCAACGAGCTCGATGCCACCCTCAATCGCTACCACAGGGAGGCGGATGGACAGATAGTGGCGCGCGAGAGCCTGGACATGCTGCCCCCAGGCTATGAGGGGGAGCGCTGGGGCGCCGACCTGCACCTGACCCCGGATGGACGTTTTCTCTACACCAGCGAACGGGCCAGCAGCCTGCTCACCCTGTTCGGCGTCTCCCCCCAGGATGGCGCCCTCACCCCCCTCGGCCACTTCCCGACCGAGGCCTGTCCCCGGGGCTTTGCCATCGACCACAGCGGCCACTGGCTCATCGCGACCGGGCAGCAATCCCACGAGGTGGCGCTGCATGCCATCGACCCCGAAAGCGGCCAGCTCACCCCGGGCCCACGGAGCGAGGTGGGCAAGGGGGCCATGTGGGTGAGGGTGCTCGCCCTCCCCTGAGATGGCGAAAAACGGGCATAAAAAAAGCCATGGCACTGCCATGGCCTGCGTGAGCCGGCCCCCTCAGGAGCCGGTCACCTCCTTCAGGAAACCGGTGAAACGCTGCCAGGACTTGGCATCGGCATCGGCGCGGTAGTTGTCCGAGCCAAAGACGCTGAACGCGTGGGGAGCGCCGCTGTAGCTGGTCGCCTCGTGCTTCACCCCGGCGCTCTCCAGCTCGGCCACCAGCGCCGCAAACTGACCCAGAGAGACCGCCTCGTCGGCGCTGCCGTGCTGGACAAGCAACTGTCCCTTCACCTCTTTGTAGTCCTGCCCGGCCGGGGTCTCCAGCCCGCCGTGTACGCTCACCACCCCCTTGAGATCCGCCCCGCTGCGGGCCAGCTCCAGTACGGCGGCGCCGCCAAAGCAGTAACCGAGGGCCACCGCATTGTCGAGCCGCCCCCCCTGCCTGCCCGCCTCCGCCAATCCCCCTTGCAGCAGGGTGCGCATCCTGGTCCTGTCCTGATAGAGGGCCCCGGTGAGGCGTTTCTTGTCTTCCACCGTGCCCGGCCTGACCCCGGCACCGAACAAATCGACGGCAAAGACACTGTAGCCCAGGGCCACCAGCATCTCGGCCCGCTTGATCTCGTAACCGTTGAGCCCGTCCCAGTCGTGCACCAGCACCACCAGAGGGGCCTCCTTGTCGGCACCCGCCAGGTAATAGCCCTCGAACGGCTTGCCTTCGACCTCGTAGCGCACCGCACCGGCCTCGGCCGCGCCGCTCCCCATCAGCCCCAGCAGGGCCAGGATCCATGCCCTCTTCATCCTTTCATCCTCTCCCGTCAATGGTGCCCCTGAGTGTAGCCGCTTCACATGGGAGCCCGGGTTCAGTGGTACGCAGGCAAAAAAAGAGAGGCCACCCGAAGGTGGCCTCTTTTTCATCATCTCAACGTACAGCAAGCCAGGCGCTTAATCCTTGGCGCTCTCCATGGCACCCGTTTCGGAGTGCTGGGGCAGGATGAGGTTGAGCAGGATCGCCGCCACCGAGGCCAGCCCCACGCCCGCCAGGGCGAAGTCACCGATCTTCATCTCCAGGGCGCCGACACCCACGGTCAGGGTCACCGCCACGATGGCGATGTTGCGGGACAGCCCCAGATCCACCTTGGACTCCACCAGGGTCTTGAGACCGATGGCGGCGATGGATCCGAACAGCAGCAGCATGATGCCGCCCATCACCGGCATGGGGATGGAGGTGAGCAGGGCGTTGAACTTGCCGAAGAAGGCCAGAATGATGGCAAACACCGCGGCCCAGGTCATGGTGACCGGGTTGAAGTTGCGGGTGATCATCACGGCGCCGGTCACTTCCGCATAGGTGGTGACGGGGGGGCCACCGATGAAACCGGCGAAGCAAACGCCGATGCCGTCACCGGCCAGGGTACGGTGCAGGCCCGGATCCTTGGTGTAGTCCTTGCCGGTCACCCCGCCGATGGCCAGCACGCCGCCGATGTGCTCGATGCAGGGGGCGATGGCCACCGGCAGCATGAAGAGGGCTGCGGCCCAGTTGATCTCCGGGGTCTCGAAGTGGGGCAGCGCCAGCCAGGGGGCGTTGACCATCCCATCGAAACTCACCTGGCCCATCAGCACGGCAGAGACATAACCGGCGATGACACCGCACAGGATGGGGATGAGCTTGATCCAGCCCTTGCAGAACACGGCGGCAATCAGGGTGACCGCCAGGGAGATGCCCGCCAGAGTCAGCGCCGTGGTGGCAGGCACCACCTGCTCACCGCCGGCACGGCCCATGGCCATGTTGCAGGCTACCTGAGCCACCGACAGGCCGATCACCATGATGACGGGACCGATAACCACGGGGGGCAGCAGCTTGTGCACGAAGCCCATGCCCCGGGCGCGGATGATGGCCGCCAGGATGAAGTACATGAAGCCGGCGGCAAACAGGCCGAACATGGTGGAGGGCAGGCCCCAGGTCTGGGTGGCATAGATGATGGGGGCGATGAAGGCGAAGCTGGAGCCGAGGAAGATCGGCACCTGGCGACGGGTGCAGAGCTGGAACAACAGGGTGCCTACACCGGCGCCAAGCAGGGCCATGGAGGGGTTCAGTCCGGTGAGCAGGGGCACCAGCACCATGGCACCGAAGGCGACAAACAGAATTTGCAGCCCGGCGACGCTTTGCTTGACCAAGGAAAACATGGGTATCCTTAATTTTTTGATAACTGACAGGGATAATTGACACTTTTCAGTCATCACAAGACTTTTTCAAGGCAGCTAACGGGCCAAACGGCGTCATTTGTTGCCTTTTACTGCTTGGGGAGGGCATGAAACTGGCTTTTTAGGCGGGATTCGCTGCTACAAGCATCGAGGAAGCGATTTTACGCACTTTTATGGCCAACGCCAATCGTTTTTCCGGCGAGTTGACATGACAAGGCTTTCAACTGGTCGACGCAGATATCGCCCCAACCCCCTCTCTATACTCGAAGGCGTGACCCCACACCGACAAGGAGTTCCCCATGTCACTGCCCTCGTTCAAACCCAGCCAGCGCCGGCTGCTGCTGGGTTCGGCCATCGCCCTGGCCCTGTTCGCCACCCCGCTGAGCTATGACTTCGACCACCACCAATGGCAGGCAAACCAGGCCCATGCCAAGTCCTGCTTCATTGCCGGTACCCGCATCCTGATGGCCGATGGCAGCGAACGCCCCATCGAGACCCTGCGGGTCGGCGATCGGGTGCGGGACAGGCACGGGCAGAGCAACCGCATCCAGGCCATCGAGCGGGTGGCGCTGGGGGGGCGCAGGCTCTACGGGCTCAATCATCTGCCCCCCTTCTTTACCGCCGAGCACCCCTTCCTCACCACCCAGGGCTGGGCGGCCATCGCACCGGCCATGACCCGCACCGAAAACCCGGCCCTCGCCGTGCTGCCGCTCTTTACCGGCATGCACCTGCTGGGTTGGTCAGAGGGGGGCCGCGCGGGCAACCTGGCGCTGGCGCCGCACCCTGTCGAACTGCCGGTGGCCTCCCTCTTCTGGGTTGATGCCCCGCCCGCCACGGCGCTGTTCAACCTGATCCTCGATGGCAGCCACAGCTATGTGGCCAATGGGCTGATCGTGCACAACAAAGGGGGGGATGGCGGCGGCAACAGTGGTAGCGGAGGCGGCAACAGCGGCGGTGGGGGCAGCAACAGCGGCGGCGGAGGCAGCAACAGCAGCGGTGGGGGCAGCGGTGGGGGCAATAGTAGCCACAGTGGAAACAATAGCGGAAATGGAGGCGATAGTAGCCATAACGGAAACAATGGCGGGGACGACAGCGGCCACGGCGGCGATGACCGTGGTCAGGGCGAACATGCCGGTGGCGACCAGCACGCTGGCGGCGATCGCCACGGCGGTGGCGACAAACATGCAGGCGGGGAGCGTCATGCCGGTGGCCGGGTGGACGACAACGGTGTGGACGCCGTCGACGCCAATGGCAACAAGCTTCGAGGCGATGGCAGCGTGGACGACAACGGTGTGGACGCCGTCGATGCCAACGGTAACAAGCTAAGGGGCGACGGCAGCGTGGACGACAACGGCGTGGACGCCGTCGATGCCAATGGCAACAAGCTTCGAGGCGATGGCAGCGTGGACGACAACGGTGTGGACGCCGTCGATGCCAATGGCAACAAGCTTCGGGGCGATGGCAGCGTGGACGACAACGGCGTGGACGCCGTCGATGCCAGTGGCAACAAGCTTCGGGGCGACGGCAGCGTCGATGACCGCCTGGTGCCCCCGCCCGCTCAATAGGTGTCAGCGTCCTGCCCCGCACACACAGCAGGGCGGAAAACAGAGAGGGTGGCCTGGGCCACCCTCTCTTTTTCTATGGCATTGTCATGCCCGCGACACATGCGGGCAGGTCGCACCTCAGACCCGGCGATAGGGCAGGTAGACCGGCTCCCACATATGGCTCAGGATGTGCTCTTGCAGATCCTGACCGATGAGCGGGTGGGAGGGATCCCGGCGCACGATGTCCTTGAGCACCGCGGTCGCCACGTGCACCGAGATGTTGCGTAGCTCGCTGATCCTCGGGTAGACGGTGCCCCGGGCGAGATCCGCCTCGCTCACGCACTCCGCGAGCGCAAAGGCGGCGGTGGTGAAGATGTCCGGGCTTATCTCGCGGATCTGGCTGACGATGGCCGCCAGCCCCACGCCGGGGAAGATGAAGACGTTGTTGCCCTGACCGATGCGATAATCCTGCCCCTCATGGTGCACATCCTTGAACGGGCTGCCGGTGGCGACGATGGCGCGCCCCTGGCTCCAGCGGAAGATGTCTTCCGGCAGGGCCTCGCAGTTGGCGGTGGGGTTGGAGAGGGGGAACACCATGGGGCGCTCGCAGTGAGTCAGCATCAGCTGGATGTGCTCCTCCTGGAAGGCGCCGCCGGCGCCGCTGGTGCCGAGCAGCACTGTGATGGGCACGTGGCGCAGCACCTCGGTCAGCCCCGCCTTGCCCTGCAGATCCCACTGGGCCAGCAAGAGGCCCGGCTTGGCGTAGCGGCGCTTGTACTCATCCAGCCCCTCGCGGTTGTCACACACCAGCCCCTGGGTATCCAGGATATAGATGCGATCCCGCGCCGCCTGCGGGTCAAGCCCCTCGCGGATCATCCCAGCGCAGATCTGATCCGCCACCCCGACCCCGCCAGCCCCGGCCCCGTAGACCAGGTAGTGCTGCTGGCCCAGGGTTTCCCCCTTGGATTTGACGGCCCCAATGATACCCGCCAGCACCACGGCCCCGGTGCCCTGGATGTCGTCATTGAACGACGGCAGCGCCTGCTGATAGCGGGCCAGGTTGTTGAAGGCGTTGGACTTGCTGAAGTCCTCCCACTGCAGCACGGCGTTGGGGAAGTGGCGCTTGACCCCGGCCACGAACTTGTCGATGAAGTCGTCGTACTCCTTGCCGCGAATGCGCCTGTGGGGCTGACCCAGGTACATGGGGTCATCCAGCAGCGCCTGGTTGTCGGTGCCCACGTCCAGCGCGATGGGCAGGCAGCAGGCGGGGTGGATGCCAGCCCCCAGGGTATAGAGGGCGAGCTTGCCGATGGGAATGCCCATGCCCCCCACCCCCTGATCGCCGATGCCGAGGATCCCCTGGCTGTCGGTCACGACGATGATGCGCACCGCCTTGGCATCCATGTGGCGGGCGAGGGAGCCCATGTCCTCGACGTTCTTCGGGGTGATGTAGAGGCCGCGCGGCTTCTGGAAGCGGTGGCTGAACTCCTGGCACGCCTTGCCCACGGTCGGGGTGTAGATGTAGGGAGTCATCTCCTCCACGTGGCGGGACAGGAGGGCGTAGAACAGGGTTTCGTTGCGATCCTGCAAGGCTCGCAGGTTCTGGTACTTCTCGATGTCGCTGCAAGCGCTCAGGAAGGCCTCATAGACCCGCTCCAGCTGGGCTTCGAAAGTCTGCACCTGAGGCGGCAAGAGGCCGCCCAGCTCAAAATCGGCCCGCTCCTGTTCGGTGAAGGCGGTACCCTTGTTGAGGTTGCGATCGTTGAGCAGATTGGTGCCCGTCAGCGCAACGGGGCGAAAATCGTGACCCTGTGCATCTTTCCACAGCAGATATTGTCCGGTAGCCATAGTCATTCTCTTTGATTTACATGAAGTTGCCATCAGGCAGGAGAGCAAGACTCAGAATGCTGGGGATCATATGACGTTTGCCGATCCGGTTTTGTGAGCTTGGACAAACCCTGCGGCCAAAGGCGCCTTTGCCGGGGCAGCCGAAGGTTGCTCCCGCGCCCGCCTTGGCGCAAGATCCCGACACGCCCCTGTGGGCATCCCTTTGCGAGCAACGGAGCACCATGACCCCTCCCTCTTCCCCCGTTTTTCTCGTCAGCGGCGTCATCCTCGCGGGCGGTCGCGCCACCCGCATGGGGGGCGATGACAAGGGCTGGGTGCCCCTCGCGGGCACTCCCCTGATCGAACACGTGCTGACCCGCCTGCGCCCCCAGGTGGACGAGGTGCTGATCAACGCCAACCGCAGCCAGGCTCGCTACCGGCAGCTTGCTCCCGTCATCGGAGATGCGCAGGCCGACTTCCAGGGGCCGCTGGCCGGCATGCTGGCGGGGCTGACGGCGGCCCGTCACGACTGGGTGCTGTTCGTCCCCTGTGACGGCCCCGCCCTGCCCCTTGATCTGATGACCCGCTTTCTCGCCGCCATCACCCCGGACACCGATCTGGTGGTGGCCCACGACGGGGAGCACCTCCAGCCCGTGGTCGCCCTGCTGCGCCGCGCCCTGCGCCCCTCCCTGAGCCAGGCGCTGGCGGACGGGGAGCGCAAGACCGGGGCCTGGTTTGCCCGCCACCGGATGGCGGTGGTGCCCTTTGCCGATCTGCCCGACGCCTTCGTCAACCTCAACAGCCCGGCCGAACTCGCCGCCTGGGAGACGAGGCTGCGGGAAAGGGGCGCGCCATGAGCCCCCTGCCCCTGCTCGGCTTCGTCGCCTGGAGCGGCACCGGCAAGACCACCCTGCTGGAGCGCCTCATCCCGCGCCTGGTGGCCCGCGGTCTGCGCCTCGGGGTGCTCAAGCACACCCACCACGCCTTTGACATGGACCAGCCCGGCAAGGACAGCCACCGCCTGCGCCAGGCGGGCGCCACCCAGGTGATGGCGGCCTCCGACCGGCGCCACGCCCTGATCCGGGAGACCCCGGAGGGGGAGCCCCCCTTCGAGGTGCTGCTGGCCCGTTTCGACTGGGACAGGCTCGATCTGCTGCTGGTCGAGGGGTTCAAGCATCACCATTTTCCCAAGATAGAGCTGTATCGCGCCGCCATCGGCCGGCCCCTGCTCTTCCCCGATGATCCTGACATCGTCGCCCTCGTGAGCGACGTTCCCCAGACCACGACCCTGCCCCGGTTCCCCTTCGAGGATCTGGAGGCCATCGCCGACTTCATCTGCGCCCAGTTGCCCCCGCACGCCCCCCGTCAGGCCCCGTCGCCCCTTCGCCTCTGCGCCCGGCTGCTGGCGGCCCTGCCCCCATCGGCAGAGCAGGGCGTTGTGCCCGGCTTGCTCAGTCAGGACGAGGCGGGCACCCTGCTGGTGCGCCCGGTGGACGGGGGCCACGACAGTGCCAACTGCCGCATCGAACGGGCGCCGGGTAGCGTGGCCCTTCCCCCCGGCGAGCGGGTCATGGTGCGCCTGCCGACAGGTGCGCCCGCATGAACCGGGGAAACGACGCAGGTCAAGGCAAATGCCGTCCTCCTTGCTATCCTCACACCCCTGACCCGAGATAAGAGAACGCCCTTGCGCCTCAATGCCCCGCTCTCCCGCTTCGATCTGCTCATCTATGGCCGCTACCGCCTGGTCCA
This sequence comes from Aeromonas sp. LsrichE-8G, assembly GCF_022869435.1. NCBI lineage: Bacteria > Pseudomonadati > Pseudomonadota > Gammaproteobacteria > Aeromonadales > Aeromonadaceae > Aeromonas > Aeromonas sp. LsrichE-8G. The sequence continues at coordinate 8,345 of NZ_JALIHH010000125.1, read as the reverse complement.
CGGCCTGCGCATCGCCCTGGCCTTCACCCTCACCTTCCTGCTGACCCGGGAGCTCAAGCTGCCGGAGAGCACCTGGCCCCTCATCACCCTGGTGGTGGTGATGGGCCCCATCTCGTTCTGGGGCAACGTGCTGTCGCGCGCTCTGCAACGGGTGGTGGGCACCGTCTTCGGCGCCGCCTGCGGGGTGGTGGCCCTCTATCTGGAGCTCTACTCCCTGCCCCTGATGCTGGCCTGGTGCTGCGCCATCATGTTCCTGTGCGGCTACCTGGCGCTCGGCAAGCGCCCCTATGTGGGGCTGCTCATCGGTATCACCCTGGGGGTCATCGTCGGCGGGGTGCCCGGGGACATCGAGACCGCGCTCTGGCGCAGCGGCGACGTCATCCTGGGGTCGGTGCTGGCCCTGCTGTTTTGCAGCATCTACCCCCAGCGGGCCTATACCCACTGGCGTCTGCAGATGCACGACACCCTGCAGCAGGCCGGGCGGCTCTACCACACCCACCTCTCCCCCAACGTGCTGGAGCGCCCCAAGCTCACCCGAAGCCACGCCCGCCTGCTCGCCAAAATAGTCAGCCTGCGCCCCCTGCTGGCCCCGGCGGTCAAGGAGACCCGCCTTGGCAGCCCGCTGTTCGAGGCGACCCAGACCACCCTTCGCAACAGCGTCTGCACCCTGGAGATGCTGGCCAACACCTATTGGCGGGATCGCCAGAGCCACTTCCTGATGCAGAGCCACCCGGGGCTTCGCGCCTGCCAGCAGGCGACGAAGTCGGTGCTCACCGAACTCGCCCTCATGCTCAAGAGCGGCGATACCACGGCGGCCGACCAGGCCATCGGCCGCCTGCAAGAGGCCGCCGCCAGGCTCGATGGGGAAGCAAGCCAGGCGCCAGGCCTGGGACACGACCCCACCCTTGGCGGCTACCTCTGGCTCAATCTCCATCTCATCGAGCAGCTCGCCCACCTCCATCGCCTGCTGGGACTGGTGCTGCAACCCTATGCCAAGCCCTCGGCCCGCCCCTGAGCGCGCCTCCTGCAACCGCCCACAAAAAAGCCCCGCCGAT